>NZ_VFWS01000277.1:0-1853 GCF_006443065.1 Mesorhizobium sp. B1-1-5
GCTTCACATAGGTCGTCGCCAGCGAACGGTCGGCGCTGCGCCTGATACGGCCGAAGCTGGTCAGACGCCGCAATATCGACAGGCTGATGTTCTCGCGGACCGACATGCCCGGAATGATGCCGTCGCCCTTGCGGTCCTCGGGGACGTAGGCGATCCCGGCTCGCACCGCCTCGGAAGGAGAGTTGATGGCGACCTTGCGCCCGTAGACGCTGACCGTTCCCTCCACCAGCCGCGACAGGCCGAAGATGGCGCGCGCTACCTCGGTGCGCCCCGCCCCGACCAGTCCGGTCAAGCCCAGTATCTCGCCGGCGCGCACATCGAAGCTGACATCGCGGAAATGCGCCCCGTCGCCGATGCGTTCGACACGCAGCACGGACTTGCCGATCGCGGCCGGGCTTTTCGGGAACACGTTGGCGACCTCGCGGCCGACCATCAGCCTGATCATCTCGGCCGCGGTTATGCCATCGATCGGACGGGTCTCGATCATTGAGCCGTCGCGCAGCACGGTCACCTCGTCGGCGATCTCGAGAACCTCCTTCAGCCTATGGCTGATGTAGACGATGGCGATGCCGTCATCGCGCATCTTGCGAAGGATCCGGAACAGCGCCGCGGTTTCGTGCTCGCTCAGGCTCGATGTCGGCTCGTCCAGCACGATGATCCTGGGCTGCGCCGCGTAGGCCTTGGCGATCTCGACCAGTTGCTGCTGGCCGATGCGCAGATCCTCGACCAGCATGTCTGGCCGGATGCCGGCTTCCAGCCGCTCCAGGAATTCACCGGCCCGGCGCTCCTGTTCCTTGCGGTCGATCTTGCGGAAGCGGTTGGTGATCTCGCGCGTGGCGAAGATATTCTCGGCGACCGAAAGGTTGCCGAACAGGTTCAGCTCCTGGAACACCATGCCGATGCCGCGGTCGACCGCATCTCCCGACGACGAGAAAGAGACCTCTTCGCCTTCGAGCAGGATGCGCCCTACGGTCGGCTGCTCGACGCCGGCGATGATCTTCATCAGCGTCGACTTGCCGGCGCCGTTTTCGCCGACCAGCACGTTGACCGCGCCCTTGCGCACTTCGAAATTCGCCTGCTTGACCGCGACCGTGCCGGCATAGACTTTCGAGACATCCTCCAGCTTGAGGATGACGTCATGGCCATTGGCCTGGCTCATGGCTTCGGCCCGATCTCGGCCTCAGCCGGCGTCACCAGCGGCAGGTCCTGGCCGCCTTCGATCGTATAGGCGCCGAGCACCTTGGCGGTGCGGCCTTCCAGCGCCTCGCGCGGCAGCTTGGAGAGCACCGTCTTGGCCGCATGGGCGTTGAAAGCCTTGCCGAACTGGGCGAAGTCGATCTGGTTGGTGAAGTCGTTGAACTGGACGAAGTCGAGGCTGTCGCGCAGTGCCGTGCCGCGCATCGCCGGCCCGATCTGAACGCGCGCGTCCGCCTTGCCGTCACCGTCGGCGTCGACATCGATGGTGGCCGCGCGCGACTGCGTGTTTGCCGCGACGATCTTGCCCTCGACGCGCACGGCGAACGTCCATGGCGAATTCGCCTGCTTCTTCGGATTGCCGTATTTGGCGCCGGCCGCGGCCGGATCGGTCTTCGCCAGCGCATGGACCTCGGCGAACGGTCCAGCCTTCTGCTGCAGATAGGGAATGACTTTCGCCGCCCAGATGTCCTCGACCATCTTGTCAGGGTTGAAGGCGGAGGCATTGCCGTCGCCTTGCGCCGATGGCGTCGGAAGGATCTTGCAGGCGCTGAGCGCGATGCCGGCGGTCAGGGCAAGGATCGGCCAACTCGGCTTTTTCTGCATGGCGGTCGAGGCATCCTGGTGAAAAGGAGCGAGGGACGAACCTCGGTTCGCCC
>NZ_VFWS01000278.1:0-1851 GCF_006443065.1 Mesorhizobium sp. B1-1-5
CCGGCGGCGCCGACCTGCTTTGCCTCGGCGATCTGGGCGTCGGCAATTCCACCGTCGCCGCGGCCCTGTTCGCGGCCGTGTTGGGCGGCAAGGGCGCCGATTGGGTCGGCCCGGGTTCTGGCGCCGATGCGGCGATGCAGGCGCGCAAGGCGGAGATGGTCGATGCGGCGCTGGCTTTCCACGCCGGCCATCTCGATGAACCGTTGGAGGTGCTGCGCCGGCTCGGTGGCCGTGAGTTCGCGGCGATAGCCGGCGCCATCCTTGCGGCACGGATGCAAAAGATCCCCGTGCTGCTCGACGGAGTTGCGGCAACGGCAGCCGCAGCGGTCCTGCATGCCGCCAATCCTGCCGCGCTGGATCATTGCCTTCTCGCCGGCCTGTCGCCGGAGCCCGCGCATGCGCAGGCCGCCGAGCGCCTTGGCCTTCGCCCCTTGCTTGACCTCGGCGTCGGCCACGGCGAGGGAGTAGGCGCGGCACTTGCCGCCGGCCTAATCAAGGCAGCGGCACGGACCAGTTCGGGCATGGCCGCGGCCGTTCGCGGCTAGGCCGAGTATTCGTCGCTCATTCCACGCATGAGGCGCGTCAACGCCGACGCGCCGCGACCGCCGCGGTCGGCAGGGCCGGGAGTTCCTCCATTACCCGGCTCAGCGGGAAGATGGCAATCGCCTCTGTGCCTTCGCGCAGCTTGGAATGAAGTTGGAATTCGCCGCCATGCATGGCGAGCAGGCCCTGCACGATCGGCAGACCAAGTCCGGTGCCCTGTTCGGCGCTCTTGATGGCGATCGAACCCTGGCCGAAGGCCGAAAGCACTACCGGGATCTCGTCTTCCGGTATGCCGGGGCCGTTGTCCCTGACCGAGATGTATTGTCCGCCGCCGGCCGTCCAGCCGACGCGCACGCGGATTTCGCCGCCGGTAGCGGTGAACTTCATCGCGATGGACAAGAGGTTGAGGGTGATCTGGCGCACCGCGCGCTCGTCGGCGAACAGGCGCGGCAAGGCATGTTCGAAATCCTGAATGACGCGGATATCCTTGTTGCGCGCCTTCAACTCCATCATGTGGCAGCAATCCTCGACAATGCCGAGCAGCATCACCGGCTCTTCATTGAGCTGGTAGCGGCCGGCCTCGATGCGGGACAGGTCGAGGATCTCGTTGATGAGGTAGAGAAGATGCTGGCCGGATTCGTGCACGTCGTGGGCATAGTCGCGATACGTGGGATTGCTCATCGGCCCCAGCACTTCGTTCGACATCACTTCGGAAAAACCGAGAATAGCGTTGAGCGGCGTGCGCAATTCATGGCTCATCGAGGCAAGAAAGCGCGATTTCGCCAGATTGGCATCCTCCGCGCGCCGCCGCGCCTCGTCCGACATCGATTTCGCGGTCTCGACTTCGGCGATCAGCGCGTCCTTTTCGGAGCGGAACGACAAAAGCATCAGGGAGGAGCGGTTGAGGTTCCGCGCGACATAGGCAAAGAAAGGCAGCGAAAGGACGAGCAGTACGGCCATGATCGCCCCGACCGGCATCCGCAGCCTTATTTCGGCGTAGGCGTAAAGCGTCACCGGAACAGCGAAAGTCGCCAGCAACGCCCCGCGCAGGGATGAGGCCATGATAGCGGTTCCGGCCATGGCAAGCAGCAGCACCACGGCCTTGACCACCTGAAACTGGTCGACCGCGCAGGCACCGCAGCCGAGCCAGACGAACCAGCCCCAGCCGAGGCCGCACAAGAAATGTGCGAACAGGAATTCTCTCTGGGTTTGCAACGGGTTGAGATCGGACGCTTCCATGCGTTCGACGCGGCGCGCCATGAAAGCCAACGTCGTGTAGCAGGTCAGGGTGAACAGCGCCCAGAGAAT
>NZ_VFWS01000279.1:0-1833 GCF_006443065.1 Mesorhizobium sp. B1-1-5
TGGCTCGGCGAAGCCGAGACGGAGTGGGGGTCGACCAGCGCTACATGAGACAATGCATGCGCCAAGCTGCCATGCACCCTATCGCCAAAGACCAGCCGCTTGGAAATATGTGCATGCCGTAGCCCACTTGGGGGGAGATTGGCAGTTTCTGGCGCCCCGCTCTTCCTGTAACATTTGTGATTGGCGAAAACCTGCGCCATCTGGCCGTCCTCGGCACCCTGCGCCATCTTGTGACAAGGTTCGGTAAGAGCTACCGATCCCGTCATGACCTACCTCATCTACATCGCAGCCGCTCTTGCCGAGATCGCCGGCTGCTTCTCGTTCTGGGCGTGGTGGCGGCTGGAGAGGTCGGCGCTCTGGCTTCTCCCCGGCCTCATCTTGCTGGCGCTGTTCGCGTCGCTGCTGTCGCTGGTCGGCACGGATGCGGCGGGCCGCGCCTACGCCGCTTATGGCGGCGTCTACATCGCCGCCTCGCTCGGCTGGCTGTGGCTGGTCGAAGGCGTGCGTCCCGACCGCTGGGATCTGGCCGGCGCGGCGCTCTGCGTCGTAGGCGCCTCGGTCATCCTGCTTGCGCCGAGGGGAGCCTGAGATGGAACTGCCCGCCCCGCTCCGGCAAGGCGTCGACAACCTCTTGGAGAAGGTGCCATTGCCGACGCTGAAGCAGGCGGCGCGGACGCTCTCGGAGCGCTACCGCGCCGAGCTGCGCGACGGCCGCCTGCATATGGGCGAGGACATGGCCGTCAAGGCCTATCTGGCGACGCGGCTGCCCGCCACCTATGCCGCCGTGCGCGCCAGCCTCGATGCCTTGATCGAGACCCGCCCCGACTTCCGGCCGGCGAGCCTGCTCGATGTCGGCGCCGGACCTGGCACCATGCTTTGGGCCACGACCGACGCCTGGCCTGAGCTCGAACGGGCGGTGCTGGTCGAGGCAAGCGCTGCCGTGCGCAAGGTCGGCCAGGCGCTTGCGGAAGGCGCTATCACGGCCCGCGCCGACTGGATCGCCGGTGACGCGACTATCGATCTCGACGGCATCATGCCCGCCGACCTCGTCAGCGCCGCCTATGTGCTGGATGAGATCGTGCCTTTATCGCTGCCGAGGCTCATCGACCGCCTCTGGCGGCTCACGGCCGGCACATTGCTCATCGTCGAGCCCGGCACGCCCGCCGGCTGGCAGCGCATCCTTGCCGCGCGCCGGCAACTGATTGCGGCCGGCGCGCATGTTTTGGCGCCCTGTCCGCACGCGGCGCCCTGCCCGCTTGCTCCGCCCGACTGGTGCCATTTCGCGCGCCGCGTCGCCCGTTCGCGCCTGCATCGCCTGGTCAAGGAGGCCGAGGTGCCATGGGAGGACGAGAAGTTCATCTATCTCGCCGCCTCCCGGCAGCCCGCGCCGGCGCATTCGGCGCGGGTGATCGCGCCGCCAAAGGGGGGCTCCGGCAAGGTGGTGCTGAAACTCTGCCAACCGGACGGCAGCGCCGGCGAGCGCCTGTTCAGCAAGCGCGACGGCGAGTTGTTCAAGGCGGCGCGGCGGGCAGACTGGGGCGACACGCTGGGCTGAGCGAGCGATCGGGAGAAGACGCATCGTCGATGCGGCCGATGCCTTTGTGGAACAGCGACTTTGGAGATTAGCCGAAGCGCCCGAAACTTCGTCATCCACGGGCGGAGCGGGAGCGCAGCGGACGCGTAGACCCGAGGATCCATTCCGTGACCTCGCGCGAAGAATGAAGGCGGCGCAGAACAGGGCCGTTCTGCATCGCCGCGACGCTTATAGGTCACGGAATGGATCCTCGGGTCTGCGCCGCGTCGCTTCGCTCCTTGCTCCGCCCGTGGATGACG
>NZ_VFWS01000028.1:0-49568 GCF_006443065.1 Mesorhizobium sp. B1-1-5
TGGTTTCACGGAAATGAACGGAAAATCTTGCACCAAGACAAACGGCAACCTTTCAAAATCCCTGTGTCGGAGAACTAGTGGCGGGTGAAGGATAGGAGCTTTCGGAATGTTGGGGACGGCAACGCTAGACGACGACGGACGCGTGATCGAGCTTTGCTGGAAGGACGGAACGGTGAGCCGCTTCCACGCGATATGGCTGCGCGACAACGCGCTGGACGACAAGACGCGCAGCGCCGGCAACGGACAGCGGCTGATCACCATCCTCGATATTCCCCCCGAGACGCGGATCGGCGCGGCCGAGATCAAGGGCGAGCTGCTCGAGGTCACGTTCGTTCCCGAAGGCAAGGTCGTCAGCTTTCCCTCAAGCTGGCTCCGCGCTCATGCCTATGATCGCAAGGAGGTGCGCGAGCCTGGCTGGACGGCAAGCGACATAGAGCGCTGGACGAAAGCCACGATGCAGAAATCCGTGCCGCGCGCCGCCTATGCCGATGCCAGCCGCGACAGCAACGTCTTGCGGCAGTGGTTGGCCGCGGTCCGCAGCTTCGGCTTGGCCGTGATGGACGGCCTGCCTGCCGAATCCGGCGCGCTGTGCAAGGTGGCTGACCTTTTCGGCTATATAAGGGAGACCAATTACGGGCGCTGGTTTGAGGTGCGGGCCGAGGTCAATCCGAACAATCTCGCCTACACCAATCTCGGCCTGCAGGCGCATACCGACAATCCCTATCGCGATCCGGTGCCGACGCTGCAGATCCTGGCCTGCATCGAGAACACGGTGGAAGGCGGCGAGTCCAGCGTCGTCGACGGGTTCGCGGTGGCCGCCGCGCTTCAGTCGGAAAACCCGGACGGATTCCGGCTGCTCTCTTCCTATCCGGCGCGTTTCGAATATGCCGGCTCGTCGGGCGTGCGGCTCAAGTCCAAGCGGCCGATGATCGAGCTCGGGCCCGATGGCGAGCTCATCTGCATCCGCTTCAACAACCGCTCGCTGGCCCCGACCGTCGATGTGCCCTTCGCTGTGATGGACAAATATTATGCGGTCTATCGCCGGTTCGCCGAGCTGATCGAGGATCCTGCCTTCGAGGTCACGTTCAAGCTCGAGGCGGGGCAATGCTTCATCGTCGACAACACCCGCGTCATGCATGCGCGCAAGGCGTTTTCCGGCAGCGGCAAGCGCTGGCTGCAGGGCTGCTACGCCGACAAGGACGGCCTGCTGTCGACGCTTGCGGCGATCGAGCATGGTTTCAAGGAGGCGGCGGAATGAAGCCGGACGAATTGAGCTCAGGCAACATCGTCGAATTCATCGCCGATATTTTCGAGCGTCGCGGCGCCGAATCCTATCTCGGCGAGCCGGTCACGATGTCGGAGCATATGCTGCAGGGCGCGCGGCTGGCCGAGCAGGACGGCGCGCCGGAGGAGCTTGTGGCGGCGGCGCTGCTGCACGACATCGGCCACTACACCAGCGAGTTCGGCACCTATTCGCCTGACGATGTCGAGGACAAGCACCATGACGAGGCGGGCGGTGAGGTGCTGGCGCCGTTCTTCCCGCCGGTCATCGTCGAATGCGTCAGGCTGCATGTCTCGGCCAAGCGTTATCTGTGCGCCACCGATCCGACCTATTTCGGCAAGCTGTCGCCAGCTTCGGTGCATACGCTGTCGCTGCAGGGCGGGCCGATGAGCGCGAAGGAGGTGGCTGAGTTCCGCAGCAATCCCTTCCACGACGAAGCGGTGCGGGTGCGTATCTGGGACGAGGGCGGCAAAGTCGCCAACATGAAGACGCGGACCTTTCGCGACTACGTGCCCTTGCTCGATCGGGTGGTGAAGAAGTTCGCGGCTGAAAAGGCGGCATAGACGGCAGAAGCCCGGCCCGTTGGGCTTCTGCCATCCGCGAGAGCGCCGTGCGTCAGCTCTTGTGGTGCACCTCCTGCAGCCCGTAGACGGGCGTCGGCAGGCCAACTTGGCGCGCCTTCAGCTGCAGCGACAGATACTGCGAATAGTGGCGCGACTGGTGCAGGTTGCCGCCATGGAACCAGAGCGCTTCCTGCTGCGTCGGCTTCCACATGTTGCGCTGCTCGCCTTCCCAGGGACCCGGGTCTTTCGTCGTGGCGGAGCCGAGGCCCCAGACTTTGCCCACCTTGTCCGCTACCTCCTCCGAAATGAGGTCGGCGGCCCAGCCGTTCATCGAGCCGTAGCCGGTGGCATAGATGACGAGGTCGGCCGGCAATTCGGTGCCGTCGACGAATTTGACACCGGTTTCGGTGAGTTCCTGCACAGCGGCGCCCGGTCCGCTCTTCAGCTTGATCGAGCCGTCGATGACGAGGTCGCAGGCGCCGACATCGATGTAGTAGCCGGAGCCGCGGCGCAGATATTTCATGAACAGGCCCGAGCCGTCGTCGCCCCAATCGAGCATGAAGCCAGCCTTTTCCAGGTCGTCGTAGAATTTCGCGTCGCGCTCCCTCATCTGCCGGTAAAGCGGGATCTGGAACTCATGCAGGATGCGGTAGGGCAACGAAGCGAAGATCATGTCGGCCTTGCCCGTCGTCATGCCGTTCTCCACCGCCTGCTCGGAGTAGAGCGCACCAAGCCCGACATCCATCAGCGTGTCCGACTTGACGATGTGGGTCGACGAGCGCTGCACCATGGTCACATCGGCGCCGCCTTCCCACAGCGCCGCGCAGATGTCGTGGGCCGAGTTGTTGGAGCCGATGACCACCACCTTCTTGCCGCGGTATTTGTCCGGTCCGGGATGGGTCGAGGAGTGCTGCTGCTCGCCCTTGAAGATGTCCTGGCCTTTGTATTTCGGCCAGTTCGCCTTGCCCGACATGCCGGTCGCCAGCACCAGTTGCTTCGGCTTCAGCACGATCTCCTTGCCGCCGCGCTCGACGACGATCGTCCATTCCTTGGCCTTCTCGTCGTATTTGGCGGATTTGGCGGTGGTGGAAGACCAATAGTTCAGCTCCATCACCTTGGTGTACATTTCCAGCCAGTCGCCGATCTTGTCCTTGGGCGCGAAGACCGGCCAGTTCTTCGGAAAGTCGATATAGGGCAGGTGATCGTACCAGACCGGGTCGTGCAGGCAGAGCGACTTGTAGCGCTTGCGCCAGGAATCGCCCGGGCGCTCGTTCTTCTCGACGATGATGGCCGGCACACCGAGCTGCTTCAGCCGGGCGCCGAGCGCGATACCGCCCTGGCCGCCGCCGATGATCACGACATAGGGTTGCTTGGTGTGGCCGAGTTCGGCGATCTCGTCGTCGCGCTCCTCACGCCACGTCTTGCGGCCCTTGCCGTGGCCGTGCTTGGCGCCGAGCGGGCGGGTGAAGCCGGCCTTCTCCTCATGGCCTTTCAGCTCCGCCATGGTGGTGAGCAGGGTCCAGATCAGGTCGCCCTTGAACCGCACGAGGCCAAAGCCGCGGGCAACGCTCGTCTCGAAGGTGATCCAGGCAGTGGTGACGCCGCTGTCCTCGCTCGCTTCCTCGTCCTTGGCCACCGCCCATCCGGTCGGCCTGGTGCTGGCCAGCGTCGCCTGCAGCATGTCGCGGATCTGGTCCTGGCCCTCCATCGTCTTCAGGTTCCAGGTGAAGGTGACGAGGTCGCGCCAGTAGCAATCGGCCTGGAAGCAGTTGACGGCGCTGTCGATGTCGCCGGCTTCCAGCGCCTTGCCGAACTTGTCGAGCAGCGCCTGCGCCTTGGTGGTGGGTGTTCTCTCGAGCATTTGTTCTCCTCCACTTTGCTAGAGTCCGGCATGAGCAATAAGCAGCCTGCCAACCGCGACGCTCATGAGCGATTGCAATGAAATCAATCTGTTAGGGCGATATGGGCTTCGATCGGCCGTGCCGGGTCGAGTCGATGGGTACCGATGCAGCGCGGCCAGGATTGAACTATGACATCGTCGCGAGACGATCGCACGCCGGACACGACCTGCTCGATCTCGCGTATGTGCTCGCCAGCCATGCGTCCTCCTCGCACGTCTTTTGCCAGCGTATAGTGGTGCGTCGGAGAGCGACGCTCAACTGTACTATGGTAGCTGTGGGGTGGTAGCGCGCAGGTACCGTCTCTCACAGGCGAGTGAATTCGCGCTGGACCCCATTGACGAGCCCGCGTTTTGGCCCTTATTGTCCGCGCCCATGAAAACGGCACTCATTCTCGTAGGCTGGCGCGTGGGCAAGGCGGTGTAACCGCCGGGCGAAAACCTCCCATGCGCACCACACAGGCTCCCTCGGGGGCCTTTTTTATTGCCTTGAACACGACTAAACGACCAGCAAATCGCCAGGCGGCGAACATTACGGGACCAGACCGATGAGCAACGGACAGAACGAGCGGCGCGAAATGACGGGCGCCGAAATGGTGGTGCAGGCGCTGAAGGACAACGGCGTCAAGCATGTGTTCGGCTATCCGGGCGGTGCCGTGCTTCCGATCTACGACGAGATTTTCCAGCAGGACGACGTCGAGCACATTCTGGTGCGGCACGAGCAGGGCGCCGGCCACGCGGCCGAAGGCTATGCGCGCTCGACCGGCAAGGCCGGCGTCATGCTGGTGACGTCGGGCCCAGGCGCCACCAACGCGGTGACGCCGTTGCAGGACGCGCTGATGGATTCGATCCCGCTGGTCTGCCTGACTGGCCAGGTGCCGACCTCGCTGATCGGCTCCGACGCCTTCCAGGAATGCGACACGGTCGGCATCACGCGACCCTGCACCAAGCACAACTGGCTGGTGAAGGACGTCAACGAGCTCGCCGCCACCATCCATGAGGCCTTTCATGTCGCGACGACCGGCCGACCCGGCCCGGTCGTGGTCGATATTCCGAAGGACGTGCAGTTCGCCAAGGGCATCTACGTGCCGCCGCAGACGGCGCCGCGCACCAGCTACCAGCCGAAGGTCCAGGGCGACCTGGAAAAGGTGAAGGCCGCCGTCGAGCTGATGGCCGGCGCGAAGAGGCCGATCATCTATTCGGGCGGCGGCGTCATCAATTCCGGCGCGGAAGCCAGCCATCTGCTGCGCGAGCTGGTCGATCTCACCGGCTTTCCGATCACCTCGACGCTGATGGGCCTCGGCGCCTATCCGGCATCCGGCAAGAACTGGGTCGGGATGCTCGGCATGCACGGCACCTACGAAGCCAATATGGCCATGCATGACTGCGACGTGATGGTCTGCATCGGCGCGCGCTTCGACGATCGCATCACCGGCCGGCTCAACGCATTCTCGCCGAACTCGAAGAAGATCCACATCGATATCGACCCGTCGTCGATCAACAAAAACGTTCACACAGAGGTGCCGATTATCGGCGATGTCGGCCGGGTGCTCGAAGATATGGTGCGGCTGTGGCGGGCGACCGCCAAGGTCGACAAGAAGGCGCTCTATCCGTGGTGGGAGCAGATCGCGAAATGGCGGGCGCGGGATTCGCTCGCCTACAAGATGAACAACGACGTGATCATGCCGCAATACGCGATCCAGCGGCTCTACGAACTGACCAAAGATAAGGACACCTACATCACCACCGAAGTCGGCCAGCACCAGATGTGGGCGGCGCAGCACTATCATTTCGACAAGCCGAATCGTTGGATGACGTCCGGCGGTCTCGGCACGATGGGCTACGGCCTGCCGGCCGCGCTCGGCGTGCAGATCGCGCATCCCGACGCGCTGGTCATCGACATTGCCGGCGACGCTTCGGTGCAGATGACCATGCAGGAAATGAGCTCGGCGGTGCAGTATGAGGCGCCGATCAAGATCTTCATCCTCAACAATCAGTATATGGGCATGGTGCGCCAATGGCAGCAGCTGCTGCACGGCAACCGGCTGTCGCATTCCTATACCGAGGCGATGCCGGACTTCGTCAAGCTGGCGGAAGCCTATGGCGGCCACGGCATTCGCTGCGACAAGCCGGACGAGCTCGACGACGCGATCCGCGAGATGATCACGGTCAAGAAGCCGGTGTTGTTCGACTGCCGCGTGGCGACCTTGGCCAACTGCTTCCCGATGATCCCGTCGGGCAAGGCGCATAACGAGATGCTGCTGCCCGACGAGGCGACCGACGAGGCGGTGGCCAACGCCATCGATGCCAAGGGCAGGGAACTGGTGTAGTTATTTCCACACACGGGGTTCCACATGAAGAAGTCGGCAGGAACGTTTTGCTTAACGCTACCCCTCATACTAGCGGTGCTGGGCGCATTAGCGATCGTTCTTGTCGTCAACGACAAGTCAGTAGCTCAAGAAATCCGCAACGTGCGGGGAACAACCGTATCTTTGGCGCCGCCGGAAGGTTTTGAGCCTGCGACAGATTTTGCCGGTTTTGTGAACAATGGGATAAAGGGAACAATTTCTGTTACCGAATTGCCAAAAGAAGCATTCGGTGAGATGTCGGCACTTTTTTCAGATGTCCACAAGGTAAACGCAAAATTTTCTCAAGGCGGTATCAAAGTAAATACCCTTGAGTGGCTAGCAACAAATTCAGGGGAAACCATCCCGCTCATACACGGAACGCAGGACACCTTGGATGGCCGTTTTGACAAATGGATGGCTTTGTACGGTGGCACCAAGACAGCACTGGTCACTCTACAGGTTTGGGAACAAAACCGTCTCGAGGCTTCCATAGTAAGGGAAGTATTCGCCTCTGCAAAAACTGGACCTATCGCGTCTGAAGATGAGCAGCTTTCGCTCCTGCCGTTTCATCTCGATGTAAGCAAGCCTTTTCGGCTCGTGGGCACGCCCGCAGGGGCGGGAGCATTGCTCACAGTAGGTCCAAACGATGTGAACTCCGGCGATGTGCAACCAATCCTCGCTGTGGTTCACCAGACGGGGTCGATATCGGCGGGCAGTCTGGAAAAGATGGCGGAAACTCAACTTAGGATTACGTCAAGTTTCCGGGCAGCTGAGATTCGGTCTACCAAGCGGATAGAGTTTGCCGGTTCCGAAGGAGTTTTACTTGAGGGTACGGTAATGCTGAGCGGAAGTGTCAAGCAATTCTCTCAGCGCTTCAGTATTAGCAAAGATGGTTTCTTTTTGCGTATGATTGTGGTGGGCAATGAGGCGCAAATGCAGGAATTACATGATGCAGTCGAGCGGATTGCATCGTCAGTCACCTTCAAGAGCTGAGCATACTCGTCCTAGCCCTTTTGGATACAGAGAAAAACCGAGATAGAAAGTTATCCATGAACGCACAGCACCTTCAACCGACCGGCTCCGCCTATTTTATCGCCAAGGAAACCGAGAAGCCGGAAACGCACACGCTTTCCGTGCTGGTCGACAACGAGCCGGGCGTGCTTGCGCGCGTCATCGGCCTGTTCTCGGGCCGCGGCTACAACATCGAAAGCCTTACCGTTTCCGAGACCGAGCATGAGAAGCATCTGTCGCGCATCACCATCGTGACGCGCGGCACGCCGCATGTGATGGAGCAGATCAAGCATCAGCTCGAGCGCATCGTGCCGGTGCACAGGGTGGTCGACCTGACCGTGCGCTCGCATGAGCTAGGCCAGGAGCGGCCGCTGGAACGGGAGCTGGCGCTGGTCAAGGTCGCCGGCACGGGCGACGCCCGGGTCGAGGCGCTGAGGCTCGCCGACGCGTTCCGCGCCAGCGTGATCGACGCCAACACCGAGCATTTCATCTTCGAGATCACCGGCAAGGGGTCCAAGCTCGACCAGTTCATCGCCATCATGAAGCCGCTCGGCCTGGTCGAGATCTGCCGCACCGGCGTCGCCGCGATGAACCGCGGCCCGCAGGGAATGTGAAACAGGACGACCATCCTGTTTTCAAGCTTTGGCCCGGCGGTTGCCCGGTTCTGGCTTTTGCGCATTCGCTAAAGGACAGTAAGGCTGACATATCCGGGAGGATAACATGTCGCTCGACACATTCCTTGCCCTGTTGGTCTATGCCTTCGTGACTTCGATCACGCCGGGGCCGAACAACCTCATGCTGCTGGCTTCCGGCGTCAATTTCGGTATCGCCAGGACGGTTCCGCACATGCTGGGCATCAGCATCGGCTTCCTGGTCCTGCTGCTGGCCGTCGGCTTCGGGCTCGGCGCGGTGCTGACCGCGGTGCCGGCGCTGCATACGGCGCTGAAGATCGCCGGCGCCGCCTACCTGCTCTACCTCGCCTGGAAGATCGCCATGTCGCGCTCGATAAGCGACGGAAAAGGAGCGGAGGGGCGGCCGATGCGCTTCATCGACGCCGCCGCATTCCAGTGGGTGAACCCCAAGGCATGGGTGATGGCGATCACCGCGATGGCTGTCTACACCAATGCCGATCACCCGTTCGTCTCGGTGGCGCTGATCTCGATCGCCTTCACCATCGTCAACCTGCCCAGCGTTTCGGTGTGGGCCGGCTTCGGCACGGCGCTGCGCGGCTTCCTGTCGGATCCTGTGCGGCTGAAATGGTTCAATATCGCCATGGGTGTGCTCTTGGCGGCGACTCTGTGGCCAATGCTCCGTTAGATGTGCCGATATTCAGGTGAGGCCGGCCTGCAAACGCTGGCTTTCTGCGCTTCCGGTGCTCACGTACGAAAAGTACGCTCCGCTCCGGCCTTCGCCGGCCGAAGCCCTCATAAGTGTCTCCGCCCTATGAAGGCTACGGCTGGCGTAGGCCGGTTCTCGAAAACCATCGTTTTCGACTCGGCCTGACCTGAATCTCAACACATCTGACAGTTTTCGGACGGTCGCAGAGGCGTTCGTTGGGTTCGTTTGCCGGCTGCTTGGCTATTGTGCAGTGCACATTAAATCTTCGTAATGCCCCGTTTTGGCCCTTTTCGGCCAAAGCCTTGTCCTATCTACTCCACGAAAATCGCGGCACGAGGTCGTGAAGCGAGCTAGAATGGACCACCGGGATCGGCGTGTCGGGTAGAAGGCTTATTTGTCGATGCGCGGAAAAATTGCCTTTGCAGTTGTTGCGGTCGCCTGCCTGGCGGGCGCCGGGCTCTATCTTTCGCCCACGACGTTGGCCAAGGTCCAGCAGCTGATTTCGGGCAAGCAGGCTGGCGTGACCGCCGCGGACAAGACATCGAGCGGCGATAAAGCGGCCGGTGCCCCGGACAATGCGAAAAGCGACAATGCGAAAGGCAGTGGTCCGCGTTCGGCCTCGATCGTCTCCGCCACCGCGACGACCGCCGATTTTCCGATACGCCGCTATGCCATCGGCTTCGTCTCCTCACCGGAGGTGGTCAATATCAACGCCCGTGTTTCCAGCCAGATCGTGTCGATCGCGGCGAAGGACGGGCAGATGGTCAAGGCCGGCGATCTGCTCATTTCGCTCGATGACCGGGCGCTGAGGGCGCAACTCGCCAAGGATCAGGCGCAGCTCGCCAAGGACCAGGCGATGCTGGTGAGCGCCCAGGCCGATCTGCAGCGCGCCAAGGACCTCGTCGCCAAGCAGGCCGGCACGCAGCAGACCTACGATCAGGCGCTGGCGGCGCAGAAAGCCGCTGCCGCCACCATCGACGCCGACAAGGCGACCATCGATGCCGACACCGTGCAATTGAGCTATGCAGCGATTACGGCGCCGATCTCGGGCCGGCTCGGCGCGGTCAACGTCTCGGTCGGCGATCTCGTCACCACCAGCAACGGCAGTTCGAGCAGCTCGACGCCGCTGGTCACCATCACGCAGATGGATCCGCTGCAGGTGAACTTCACGCTGCCCGAGAGCAACCTTGCCCTGTTGCACAAGGCGCTCTCCGATCCACAGCAAGGCGACGTGACGCTGACCAAGACCGGCGATCCCACGCCGATCGGCAAGGGCACACTCGATTTCGTCGATTCCAGCGTCGATACGGCCTCCGGCACCATCGCCACGCGGGCGAGCATACCGAATTCGGATCTTTCGCTGTGGCCTGGGCAATATGTGAACGTGGTGCTCGAGGCCGGCATGATGCCGCAGATGACCTCGGTTCCGACGGTCGCGGTGCAGTCCAGCCAGAAGGGGCCGTTCGTCTATGTCGTCAAGCCGGACAACACCGTCGAGATGCGGCCGGTGCAGGTGGCGCTGACGGAGGGCCAAAACAGCGCCATCAGCGACGGTCTCAAGAGCGGCGAGAAGGTCGTCGTCGAAGGCCAGACACGGTTGAAAAACGGCGCGGCGGTGCATGAAGGCAAACCCGCCGCGGGATCCGGTGATCAGGCATCGCCCAAGGTCGCGGAGGCCGACAAGGCCGGCGGGGCGAGCCGATGATCTCCGAATTCTGCATCCGCAAGCCTGTCGCCACCCTTCTGATGTCGTTCGCACTCATCCTGGGCGGTATTTTTGCCTACAAGTTCCTGCCGGTGGCGGCGCTGCCCAGCGCCGAATTCCCGGTGGTCAATGTTTCGGCCAGCCTGCCCGGCGCTTCGCCGGAGACGATGGCGACATCGGTGGCGACGCCGCTGATCAAGCAATTCGCGACGATCGCCGGCATCGATTCGATCTCGACCACCAATTCGCTCGGCCAGACCTCGATCGCCATCCAGTTCGTGCTCAACCGTGACATCGATGCCGCGGCCGCGGACGTCCAGGCGGCGATCGCGCGCACGCAAAGATCGCTGCCGCCGGAAATGACCTCGCCGCCAAGCTATCGCAAGGTCAATCCGGCCGACGCGCCGATCCTCCTGATGTCGCTGGTCAGCGACACGATCCCGCTGACCGACCTCGACGCCTTCGCCGAAAATGTCATCTCGCCCTCGCTGTCGACCATCGACGGCGTGGCCCAGGTCTCGATCTTCGGCCAGCAGAAATATGCCGTGCGCATCCAGATCGATCCGACCGCGCTGGCCGCGCGCGGCATCTCGATCGATCAGCTGCAGGCCGCCATCACCTCGGCCAACAGCAACACCCCGCTCGGTGTTTTGCAGAACAACAAGCAGCAGCTGACGATTACCGCCAACACGCAGCTTACCGACGCCGCAGGCTTCTCCAACCTCATCATCGCCACCAAGAACGGCCGCCCGGTGCGGCTGGGCGACGTGACGCGCGTCGTCGATTCCGTGCAGACCACGACGACGGCGAGCTGGTATGATGGCACGCGCGCGATCATCATGGCCGTGCAGCGCCAGCCCGACGCCAACACCGTCGACGTCGTCGACAAGGTCAAGGCGATGCTGCCGTCCTTCCAGGAGCAGATGCCGGCCGCTGCCCAGATCAAGCTGCTCAACGACCGCTCGACATCGATCCGCCAGGCCGTCGACGACGTCCAGTTTACGCTGCTGTTGACCATCGCGCTTGTGGTGCTGGTGATCTTCGTGTTCCTGCGCAGGGTGACGGCGACGATCATCCCGGCGGTGGCGGTGCCGATCTCGCTGATCGCCACGCTTGGCGCGATGTTCCTGTTCGGCTTCTCGATCGACAACATCTCGCTGATGGGATTGACTTTGGCCGTCGGTCTTGTCGTCGACGACGCCATCGTCATGCTGGAAAACATCTTCCGCCATATGGAAGAGGACGGGCTGTCCGCCTTCGACGCTTCGCTGAAGGGGGCGCGCGAAATCGGCTTCACCATCATCTCGATCTCGATCTCGCTGGTGGCGGTGTTCATTCCGGTGCTGCTGATGGGCGGCGTCATCGGCCGCATCTTCAACGAATTCGCCGTCGTGGTGACCGTCGCCATCCTGGCCTCGATGTTCGTGTCGCTGACGCTGACGCCGATGCTCTGCTCGCGCCTGTTGTCGGTGACCAAGGCCGATCGCGAAAAGCATGCCCCCGGTCATAAGCCGGACCTCATCACGCGCGGCTACGACCGGATCCTGGGCTTCTGCCTGCGAAACACCTTCCTGGTGTTCCTCGTCTTCATCGCGACCGCCGCGGCGTCGGTGTGGGTGATCCAGGTCTCCCCGAAGGGCTTCTTTCCGCAGGAGGATATCGGCCAGATATCGGTGAGCACGATCGCGCGCCAGGACATTTCGTTCGACGCCATGGCGAAGCTGCAAGGGCAGGTGGCCAGCGTGTTTTCGAAGTCGCCCTATGTCGACCATGTGGCCTGGTCGGCGGGCAGCGGCAACAACGCGCTCAACCAGGGTCAGCTCTTCGTCCAGCTTAAGGGCAAGGACCAGCGGCCCAACATCGAGAAAGTGCTCTCCGATCTGAGACGCCAACTGGCGGGCGTGGCGGGCATCGAGACCTATATGCAGCCCGTGCAGAACCTGCGGCTCGGCTCGCGGTCGTCGGCAAGCGCCTATCAGCTCGTGGTGCAGGGGCTCGACACCGGCCAGACGGATATCTGGGCGCAGAAGCTGAACGACGCGATGGCCGCGGATCACACGAAATTCACCGATGTCACCAGCGACCTGCAGAACAACGCATCGCAGGCCTCGCTGGTGATCGACCGCGACAAGGCCGCCCAGCTCGGCATCGACACCAACACGCTGCGTTCCGCCCTCTATGGCGGCTTCGGCACCGACCAGGTTTCGACGATCTTCGGTTCGGCCGACAGCTACGAGGTCATCACCGAGCTCGATCCCAAGATCGAGTGGTCGCCCGAACGGATGCTCGCCATCCAGATGCGCACGGCGAGCGGCAGCCTTGTGCCTCTCGGCGCCTTCGCCCATGTCGACCGCACGGCCGGCGCGCTGACGATCAATCAGCTCGGTCAGCTTCCGGCGGTGACGATCTCCTACAACCTGCCGCAAGGCGTCTCGCTCGGCGACACGGTGACCCGCATCGACCAGCTCAAAGAACAGATCGGCATGCCGAAGGAGATCTCGACGAGCTTTGCCGGCACGGCCAAAACCTTCCAGGATTCGCTTGCCAACCAGGGCCTGCTGATCGGCGGCGCGATCCTGACGATCTATATCGTGCTCGGCATGCTTTATGAGAGCTTCATCCACCCGCTCACCATCCTCACCGGCCTGCCGTCGGCGGTGCTGGGCGCCGTGGTAGCGCTGCGCTTCGCAGGCATGGATCTGTCGGTGATCGCGGTGATCGGCATCCTGATGCTGATCGGCATCGTCAAGAAGAACGGCATCATGATGGTCGACGTCGCGCTGGAGCTCAGGCGGCAAGGCATGTCGGCGAGGGACTCCATTCACAAAGCCTGCCTGATGCGCTTCCGGCCGATCATGATGACGACGCTTGCCGCGTTGATGGGCACGTTCCCGATCGCGCTCGGCACCGGCGCCAGCGCCGAATTGCGCCAGCCGCTCGGGGTCGCGGTGGTCGGCGGCCTGCTCGCCTCGCAGGCGCTGACGCTGTTCGTGACGCCAGTGATCTACGTCTATTTCGAGAATTTCTCCGGCTGGCTGCTCGGCTTCTCGTCGAAGAAGAGCCGGCCGGCGCTGCATGTGGTGGAAAACGGCGAGCAACGCTCGCTGTTCGATGGCGAACCCGAGCCGCAGAAGACGGCAGCCGAGTAGATCGCTCCGACTGGCCCAAGCCGTGGCGCTTGCCGCCGGCCGCAGCCGATCCTAGTCTGTGGCCATGTCCCATGATCATGATCACGACAACGAGCTCGATCCGTTCGCGGCGCGCGTGCGCGCGCTGGAGACGATCCTGACCCAAAAGGGCCTGATCGACCCTGCGGCCATCGACGTCATCGTCGACACCTATGAGACGAAGATCGGTCCGCGCAACGGGGCGCGGGTGGTGGCGAAGGCCTGGAACGATCCTGACTATGCCGAATGGCTCAAGCGCGACGCGACGGCGGCGATCGCCTCGCTGGGCTACACCGGCCGCCAGGGCGAGCACATGCAGGCCGTGTTCAACACCGGGGAGACGCACAACCTCGTCGTCTGCACGCTCTGCTCCTGCTATCCGTGGTCGGTGCTTGGCCTGCCGCCGGTGTGGTACAAGGCGCCGCCTTACCGCTCCCGGGCGGTGATCGATCCGCGCGGCGTGCTGGAGGAGTTCGGACTGACACTGCCGGCGCAGACGAAAATCCGCGTCTGGGATTCCACCGCCGAGCTTCGCTACCTCGTGGTGCCGATGCGTCCCAAGGGAACCGAGGGCTGGAGCGAAGAGCAGCTCGCCGGGCTGGTCAGCCGCGACGCGATGATCGGCACCGCGCTTGCCAAAGAGCCGGAAGGGGAGCTGGCATGAACGGACCGCAGGATCTCGGCGGGCAGATGGGTTTCGGGCCGGTCGCGCCCGAGAAGGACGAGCCCTATTTCCATGCTGCTTGGGAAAAGCGGGCGCTGGGTGTGACGCTGACGGCCGGTGCCATGGGCGCCTGGAATATCGACGAAAGCCGGCATGCGCGGGAATCGCTGCATCCCGCCGACTATTATTCCTCGAGCTACTACCAGATCTGGATCAAGGCGCTGGAAACGCTCCTGAAACGCCACGGCTTCATCACCGAGCGCGACCTTGCCGCCGGCAAGGCCGTCGATCCCGCCGCGACGCCGAAGAGAGTGCTGAAGGCGGCGGATGTGCCCGCGGTGCTCGCCAAGGGCGGGCCTTGCAACCGGCCGGTCGCCACGCCGGCGCGTTTTCAGCCGGGCGATCGCGTGCGGACGAAGAATTTCAACCCGACCGCACATACGCGCCTGCCGCGCTATGCGCGCGGCAAGCGCGGGAGGATCAAGGCGGTGCGGGATGGTTTCGTCTTCCCCGACAGCAATGCGCACGGCAAGGGCGAAAACCCGCAATGGGTCTACACCGTGGTCTTCGACGGGGGCGAAATCTGGGGCGAAGGCGCCGATCCGACGCTCAGCGTCTCGATCGATGCCTGGGAGAGCTATCTTGAGCCGGCATGAAGGTGCGTTGCCGGCCGGTTTCGACGAGCCGGTCTTCGCCGAGCCGTGGCAGGCCGAAGCCTTCGCCCTGACGGTTGCGCTGCACGACAAAGGCCTGTTCTCGTGGAGCGAATGGGCGGAGGCGCTTTCGGCCGAGGTGAAGCAGCCAGGCGCGGCAACGGACGGTCACGATTACTACGAGCATTGGCTGGCGGCGCTGGAGAAGCTGTTGTCCAGGAAGGGTGTCGCCCGCAAGGGTGAGGTCGACGAGCTCGCTGCCGCCTGGGAACGTGCCGCGCATGCGACGCCGCATGGCAAGCCGATCCTGTTGGAGAATGATCCAGGCGCAGTCCGATAGATCGTCTTTGTTCTCTTTACGTTCCGGTTGGCGCCTGATAGCCTGAGTTGACGAGGCTCGCGCTCGCAGCCGGCAACGGTCGAGATGGCGGCCAATCTTGTCTTTCGTCAGCGAATCCGGTCTGTCGCACTGATGGAATTTTCTCCCCAACAGGACGAGGCTCTGAAGGCGGTCGGGCGCTGGCTCAAAGAGGGCCGGCCACAGGTCTTTCGGCTGTTCGGCTATGCCGGCACCGGCAAGACGACGCTGGCGCGCTATTTCGCCGAGCATGTCGACGGCCAGGTACAGTTCGCCGCCTTCACCGGCAAGGCGGCGCAGGTGCTGCGCTCGAAAGGGGCGACCAACGCCCGCACCATCCATTCGCTGATCTATAGGCCGAAGGGCGAGGAATCGGTCGAGGACGAAGTCACCGGCAAGACATCGATGTCGCCGACCTTCTCGCTCAACCGGCAAAGCCCGATTTCGCGCGCCAAGCTCGTCGTCATCGACGAATGCTCGATGGTCGACGAGCAGCTCGGTCGCGACCTGCAGAGTTTCGGCACGCCGATCCTGGTGCTGGGCGATCCGGCGCAGCTGCCGCCGATATCGGGCGGCGGCTTCTTCACCGAACACGAACCGGATGTGCTGTTAACCGAAATCCACCGCCAGGCGCGCGACAATCCCATCATCCGGCTGGCGCTCGATGTGCGCGAGGGCCGCGAATTCATGCATGGCGACTATGGCGCGGCGCAGGTGATCGGCAGGGAAGCTGTCAACCAGGAGCTGGTTCTCAAGGCCGACCAGGTGCTGGTCGGCACCAACCGCACGCGCAGGCGCTACAATCAAAGGCTGCGCGAGCTGAAAGG
Source organism: Mesorhizobium sp. B1-1-5 (assembly GCF_006443065.1). NCBI lineage: Bacteria > Pseudomonadati > Pseudomonadota > Alphaproteobacteria > Hyphomicrobiales > Phyllobacteriaceae > Mesorhizobium > Mesorhizobium sp. B1-1-5. The sequence goes on from NZ_VFWS01000028.1 coordinate 15,814, forward strand.
GTTCAATGCCGACTTCCCGCAAGCCGGCGACAAGCTGGTCTGCCTGCGCAACGATCCGGCCAAGGGGCTGCTCAACGGTTCGCTGTGGAAGGTGATGACCTCGTCGCGCGAGACGGTGAAACCTGGCATCAACCTTTTGGTCTCGCCGGAAGAGGACGACCCCGACCGCGGCGTCGCCAAGATCAAGCTGCTCAAGGCGGCATTCGAGGATCCCGATGCCGAGATCCCCTGGCAGCAGAAGAAACGCTTCGACGATTTCGACTACGGCTATGCGCTGACCGTGCACAAGGCGCAGGGCTCGCAATGGAACGACGTGGTGCTGTTCGACGAGAGCTGGGCGTTCAAGGAAACCAGGCAGCGCTGGCTCTACACCGCCATCACCCGGGCCGCCGAGCGGCTGACGGTGGTGCGCTGACGACTAAAGCGGTTCACCGTTTCACGGAAACGGCGAACCGCTCCATCTCCTTGTTTTGGCGCAATTCCGGACGGAAAACCGCTGCGCACTTTTCCTGGAATTGCCCCAGCGAATGTCATGTCGGGCGCGCGCCAAGCCATTGCCAGGCGGCTTCCTCGTCGTCGACGCCAAAGCGCCTGAATTCGAAAGGCAGCGTCTTGGGGAAAAGGCCGGCGACGAGGGGGGCCCAACTCGGCTCGCCGATGGCCGCGCAGCGCACGACATGTTGCATCGCGTCGGCCACGCCCTGCTTGAGCGTGTCTTGCTTGATATTGGCCCAGTCGACGCTTTCCTCGTCGGTCAACCTGACCAGCACGTCGATCCTGGGATGCAGCGCGTAGGCGGCCTCCAGCAGTCCGAACAGGTTTTCCGCATCGGCCGGCGAGACATCGCCGACGACGTCGATGGCGAAAAGCGCATCGCGGTTGGTCTCGATGCGGCGGATCGCCGGCACGGCTTCGAGGAAATTCACTGGCAATTCCTTATGTTAGCCTCCATCTATCCCCTGGAACACGCGAAACCCTCTATCTGTTCCCGTCAAAGGCGCTATAGATGCGCGCCGATCCACTGGACCTCAGTTCATGCCCGCCAAGCTTTCGGTCAATCTCAACGCCGTCGCCATGCTGCGCAACCGTCGCGACCTGCCATGGCCGAGTGTGACCGGACTTGGCCGCATAGCGCTTGCCGCCGGCGCGCACGGGCTGACGGTGCATCCCCGCCCTGACGAGCGGCACACCAGGCATTCCGACCTGCCGGAGATCAGGGCGCTGATCGATGACGAGTTTCCGGGCGCGGAGTTCAACATCGAGGGCTATCCGACCGAGGATTTCCTGGCGCTTGTCGAAAAGAACCAGCCCGAGCAAGTGACGCTGGTGCCGGACGACCCTGCGCAGGCGACATCTGACCATGGCTGGAACTTCGTCGCCCAGGCGGCGTTCCTCACTCCGATCGTCAAGCGGTTGAAGAAGGGCGGGTTTCGCGTGTCTTTGTTCTCCGACGCCGATCCTGATGGGGTGAACGCGGCGCGCGATACCGGCGCCGACCGCATCGAGCTCTATACCGGGCCATATGGAGGTTACCATTCCGATTCCGCAAAGGCGGCGAAAGAACTGGAAAGGTTGGGAAAAACCGCTGATGCGGCGTTCGCGGCCGGGCTCGGTGTCAATGCCGGCCACGATCTGACCGTGAAGAACCTGCCGCCGCTGGCCAAACGCATTCCGGCATTAGCCGAAGTATCGATCGGACATGGGTTGACAGCGGATGCGCTGGAGTATGGCATGGCCGGCACTGTCGGGCGGTTCTTGAAGGCCTGCGGATGGTAGGGCGCCTTGCGTAACTCCGGCAGTTTCGGTGCGTCCCGCGCGTTGCGGCGACGTCGAAGCGTGGCGAATCTGATGAAATGGGGTTCATGGTGCTAGCCAACGCCAGCGAGACGGAATCCCTCGAACGCTCGGGCCATGCCGAAACCGAGCGGCAGCACAGCACCAAGGTTCTCATGCTTGGCGCGCTGGGCGTCGTCTACGGCGATATCGGCACGAGCCCGATCTACGCCTTCCGCGAGGCGCTGCATGCCTCGTCGAGCTCGGTCGCCCGCTATGACGTGCTCGGCGTGCTGTCGCTGATCGTCTGGGCGCTCACCATCATCGTCACGATAAAATATGTCGCCTTCGTGCTCAGGGCCGACAACAAGGGCGAAGGCGGCACGCTGTCGCTGATGTCGCTGGCGCGCAGCGCCTACCCCCCGGGCTCGCGTCTCATCCTGGTGATCGGCCTTTGCGGCGCGGCATTGTTCTTCGGCGATTCGATCATCACGCCGGCGATCTCGGTGCTTTCGGCGGTTGAGGGCCTGAAAGTCGTCACCCCGGCGCTCGACGCCTACGTGGTCCCGATCACGCTGGTCATCCTGGCCGTGCTTTTCGCCGTGCAACGCTTCGGCACGGGCAAGGTGGCGGCGGTGTTCGGACCGGTGACGGCGACATGGTTCGTGGCCATCGGAGCGGCCGGCATCTATCATATCGTCGATGACCCGTCCGTTTTCCTGGCGATCAATCCCTATTACGCGATCTATTATCTCGCCACCACGCCGACGGGCGCCTTCGTCACCGTGGGTGCCGTGTTCCTGGCCGTCACTGGCGCTGAGGCGCTCTATGTCGACCTCGGCCATTTCGGCCGCAAGCCGATCGTGATGGCCTGGTTCGCAATCGTTTTCCCTTGCCTGCTCCTGAATTATTTCGGGCAGGGCGCCTTCGTGCTCTCGCATGGCGGCAAGCCCACCAACCCGTTCTTCCAGATGCTGCCCGAATGGGCGCTGATGCCGATGGTGGGCCTGGCGACCGCGGCCACCGTCATCGCCAGCCAGGCCGTCATTTCCGGCGCCTTCTCGCTGACAAGGCAGGCGGTGCAGCTCAACCTTCTGCCCCGTATCGAGGTGCAGCATACTTCCGAGATGCAGAGCGGCCAGATCTATATGCCGAGGGTCAATCTCCTGGTGGCGCTCGGCGTCATGCTTCTGGTCGTCGGGTTCGGCAGCTCGAGCGCGCTCGCCTCGGCCTATGGCATTTCGGTGACCGGCGAGATGCTGATGACGACGATCCTTTTGTTCGTCGTCATGCGCTGGCTCTGGAAATGGCAGGTTGCGGCCGCACTAGCGCTGGCATTGCTGTTCGGCGTCATCGATCTCGGCTTCTTCTCGGCCAACGTCGTCAAGATCGTCGAAGGCGGCTGGGTGTCGATCACCGTCGCCTGCCTCATGGGCCTGATCATGTGGACCTGGATCCGCGGAACCCGCTACCTCTTCGACAAGACGCGCCGCAACGAGATCCCGCTCGATTTCCTGGCGGGGAACCTATTGAAGAAGAAGCCGCAGCTCGTCTCGGGCACCGCCGTGTTCCTGACCAGCGATCCGCTGAGCGCCCCCACGGCTCTGATGCACAGCCTGAAGCACTACAAGGTGCTGCACGAAAAGAACGTCATCCTGTCGGTGGTGACGGCGCCGCAGCCGGTCGTGCCGGACAGCGAACGCGTGAAGCTGGAGACGGTCAACGAGCTGTTCATGCGCGTGACTTTGACATTCGGCTACATGGAGCAGCCCAACATTCCGCGCGCGCTGGCCATCTGCCGCAAGCAGGGCTGGAAGTTCGACATCATGACGACGTCGTTCTTCCTCTCGCGTCGCTCGCTTAAGGCCTCGCCCAATTCCGGCATGCCGGTCTGGCAGGACCGCCTGTTCATCGGCCTTGCGCGGACGGCAGCGGATGCAACGGAGTATTTCCAGATTCCGACCGGACGCGTGGTCGAGATCGGCACGCAGGTCGCTATCTGACGTTTCTATCGGATGACGATGCCAACGCGCTCCGTACGCAGTGAAGCAGTGCGTCGGCGGCATGGGAGCCCTCACGCTAGGGCACTTGATATTGCACTGCAGCAAGCGTAGAGCACCGCGCATTTTATCGGAGTGTCGTCCATGGCCCTTGCCAATGGTGCTGAGGCAGAACCCGTCGACCAATCGAGCCATCCAGAGATCGAACAGCACAGCACCAAGGTGTTGATGCTGGGGGCGCTCGGCGTCGTCTACGGCGATATCGGCACGAGCCCGATCTACGCCTTCCGCGAGGCGCTGCACGCCTCGTCGGGCGGCGACGTGGCCAACCGCGCCGACATTCTCGGCGTGCTGTCGCTGATCATCTGGTCGCTTACCATCACGGTCACGGTAAAATACATCATGTTCGTGCTGCGCGCCGACAACCGCGGCGAGGGCGGCGTGCTGTCGCTGATGGCACTGGCGCGCGGCACTTTTCCGACACGCTCGGCGATCGTGCTCGGCATCGGCATCGTCGGCGCGTCGCTGTTCTTCGGCGATGCCGTCATCACGCCGGCCATCTCGGTGCTGTCGGCGGTCGAGGGCATGAACGTCGTCACCCCCGCCTTCCAGCCCTATGTGGTGCCGCTGACATTGCTCATTCTCGCCGCCGTGTTTGCCGTGCAGCGTTTCGGCACGGGCGGTGTCGGCCTGGTGTTCGGGCCGGTCACCGCCATATGGTTCCTTGCCATCGGCATATCCGGGCTGAAGCACATCATCTCGGACCCGGAAATCCTGTGGGCGATAAGCCCGCATTACATCGTGGCCTTCTTCATCAATTCGCCCGACGTGTCTTTCGTCACGGTCGGCGCCGTCTTCCTAGCCGTCACCGGCGCCGAGGCGCTCTATGCCGATCTCGGCCATTTCGGCCGCAAACCGATCGTGCTGGCCTGGCTTGCGATCGTTTTTCCCTGCCTGCTTTTGAACTATGCCGGGCAGGGCGCCTATGTGCTTGCCAAGGGGGGCACGGTCGGCCACCCGTTTTTCGAGATGAATGAGGGCTGGGCGCTCATCCCCATGGTGGTCCTTGCGACCGCGGCGACCGTGATTGCCAGCCAGGCTGTCATCTCCGGCGCCTATTCGCTGACCAGACAGGCGGTGCAGCTCAACATGCTGCCGCGGCTTGAAATCCTGCATACGTCGGAGAAGCAGTCCGGCCAGGTTTATATGCCGCGCGTCAACATGCTCCTGGCGCTGGTGGTGATGCTGCTGGTGGTTGGCTTCGGCGAATCCAGCAGGCTCGCCTCGGCCTACGGCATTTCCGTCACCGGCAACATGCTGGTGACGACGACGCTGCTGTTCATCATCATGACGCGCATCTGGAAATGGAACATCTGGCCGGCGATCGGCCTGACGGCGCTGTTCGCCCTGATCGACATTGGCTTCTTCGCCTCGAACGTCGTCAAGGTGTTCGAGGGCGGCTGGGCCTCGCTCGCGGTCGCCTTCGCCATCATCCTCGGCATGTGGACCTGGGTGCGCGGCAGCCGCTACCTCTTCGACAAGACCCGCCGCAACGAGATTCCGCTCGATTTCCTGGCGGCGAACCTGTTGAAGAAAAAGCCGCAGCTCGTCTCGGGCACCGCCGTGTTCCTGACCAGCGATCCGCTGAGCGCCCCTACGTCTCTCATGCACAGCCTGAAGCACTACAAGGTGCTGCACGAAAAGAACGTGATCCTGTCGGTGGTGACGGCGCCGCAGCCGGTCGTGCCCGACAGCGAGCGCGTGAAGTTGGAGACGGTCAACGAGCTGTTCATGCGCGTGACGCTGACCTTCGGCTACATGGAGCAGCCGAACATTCCGCGCGCCCTGGCCATCTGCCGCAAGCAGGGCTGGAAGTTCGACATCATGACGACGTCTTTCTTCCTGTCGCGTCGTTCTCTGAAGGCCTCGCCCAATTCCGGCATGCCGATCTGGCAGGACCGGCTGTTTATCGGCCTGGCGAAGACGGCGTCGGACGCGACCGAGTATTTCCAGATTCCCACCGGACGCGTGGTGGAGATTGGCACGCAGGTCGCGATCTGAGAGGATGGGCCGTGCCGGCCTCGGCTGGACACCGCATCTCGGAAAGGCGCGCTTGTCGCGACCGGTGAAAGCCCGATCCGGCTCGGATGCCCAAGAAATCGAAGTGAAGCGCGCCGGGGGGACGACCTCCCAGGCGCGCCAGACTTCAGCCGAGCAATGCGGCCTTGTTCGCTTCGAGGAACTGCCTCAGCGTCCGCGGCTTGCGGCCTGAGAGCTTCTCGACGGCATCGGTCACCTCGCCTATGCGGCCGGCGCGGGTGTTGGCATCGAAGGAGACGATGATGCGGGCGAAGTCCTCGGGAACGCCTGCCGCCTTGACGCCTTCGGTCAGCGCCTCGTCCGGCAACTGGATGACCTCCAGCGGCTTGCCGGTGACTTCGCTCACCAGCGCGGCGATCTCGCTTGTCGTGTAGGCCTGCGGGCCGGTCAGCGTATGGATTTCGCTCTGCTTCGAGCCGGAAGCGAGGCCGGCAGCAATGGCCGCCGCCATGTCGTCGCGCGCGCCGTGAGCGACGCGGCCGTCGGCGGCAGAGCTGTACCACTTGCCCGACGCAATGGCGTGCGGCAGCGACATGAACAGGTTCTCCTGGTACCAGCCGTTGCGGAAGAAGGTGTAGGGGATGCCGCTCGCCTTGATCGCTTCTTCGGTGCCGTAATGGTCGCCGGCAAACAGCACCGGCGAGCCGGGCTCCGGATTTGGCATCGAGGTGTAGAGCAGGTGCGAGACCTTGGCCGCCTTTGCCGCCGCCACCGCTGCCTGGTGCTGCTTCAGGCGCCGGTCGCTTTTCAGGTCGAGCTCGCCGGTCGAGATGACAAGCACCCGGTCGGCGCCCGTGAACGCTTCTTCCAGCGAAGCCTTATCGTCGAAGTCGGCGACTCTCACAGCGACGCCCCGCGCAGCCAGATCGGCGAGGTTTTCCGGGTTGCGTGTGGTGGCGATGATATTGGCTGGCGCGACTTTCCGTTCGCCAAGCAGATGATTGACGACGGCGCGGCCAAGATGGCCGGAAGCACCGGTTACGAGAAGGGTTTCGGTCATCGGGTATCCCTTAAAAATTGCCAATGGCGGGTCTGGTTGGCGGTCTCAAAAAGAGACCAGCGCTAAAATAGGAATTGACCGCAGGCCGTAAAGAAGGCAGTTTTTCGGGAGGTAGGCACTGCGAGGGAACCACCCCGGCCGGCCTAAAGCGCGTCGCGATCTTTCAGATTCGCTCCATGCGCTTTAGGTTTTTGATTTTTACGCATGTCTTTATCCTGAAACCGGTTCCCGCTTTCGGGAGACATGCTTTAGTTTCGATCAGCGGATGTCGCGATGGACAGCAAGATCTTCAATCTGAAAGCCAAGCTCGAGGTCTACAAGGCCATGACGAACGGCGCCAATTTCGCCGATTGTCCGGTCCGCGACGTGATCCAGGGTATCAGCGGCAAATGGAGCTCGCTGCTGGTGATGGCGCTGGCCGAGAAGCCCTATCGCTTTGGGGAGCTGCGCCGGTTGGTTCCCGACATCTCGCAGCGCATGCTCACGCAGACGCTCCATGATCTGCAGCGGGACGGATATGTGCACCGCGAAGTATTCCCGACCAAGCCGCCGAGTGTCGAATATAGCCTGACAGATCTTGGACGCTCGATGTTCCTGCCTCTGCAACAGCTCGTTCAATGGGCCGAACTCAACCATGACGCGGTGCGCGATGCGCGCGCCGCCTTCGACGCCGCCCAAGGCTGATCTCTCGACAAGCGTCAAAGCGCCCGATTGATCCGGCGCGTTCCAAGCGGGATTGTCCCCGTAGGGTCGGGTTGGGGGACGATGGGCAAGTCTTACGAGATCGCGATTGCTGGCGCTGGTCCGGCCGGGCTGGCTGCAGCGCTTTACCTCAAGCGGGCCGGACACAAGGTCACCATTTTCGAGCGTTTCGACACGCCGAAACCTGTCGGCTCAGGCCTGATCCTGCAGCCGACCGGGTTGACCGTGCTCGCCGATCTCGGCCTGCTCGACGAGATCCTTTCGCTTGGCAGCCGCATCGAGCGGCTGCACGGCACTGACGCCGGCAGCGGGCGCACGGTGCTCGAAGTCCGTTATGACGCGCGGCGCGGCCGCCGCTTCGGCCTCGCCGTGCATCGGGCGGCGCTGTTCGGGGTGCTCTACCGCGCCGCCTTGCGCGAAGCGGTCGCCATCGAAACCAATGTCGAGGTCGAAACGCTGAAAGTCGGCGAGCGGGCGACGCTGGTCGGCGGCAATGGCAGCCGGCTCGGACCCTTCGACCTCATTGTCGATGCCAGCGGCGCGCGCTCAACACTGCGGCGCTATCTCGGCGATGCCGCCATGCCGCGGCCGCTCGCCTATGGCGCATTCTGGGCGTCGCTCGGCTGGCGGGGCGGCTTTGACAAGCGGGCGCTGCTGCAGCGCTATGACAAGGCGAGCGTCATGGTCGGCGTGCTGCCCATCGGCCGGCCGGAGCCCGGCGCGCAAGAGATGGCGGCCTTCTTCTGGAGCCTCAAGCCGGCCGATGCCGAACAGATAAAGGCGAAGGGCCTCGATGCCTGGAAAGCGAGGGTGGTCTCTGTGTGGCCAGAGTGCGAGGCTTTCACCAGCCAGATCGACAGTTTCGAGCAGCTCTCGCTCGCCCGTTATGGCCACCACACGATGACACTGCCCGCCAGCCGGCGGCTTGCCGTCATCGGCGATGCCGCGCATTCGACCAGCCCGCAGCTCGGGCAAGGCGCGAACATGGCGCTGCTCGACGCGGCGGCGCTCAGCCATGCGCTGGTGCACGCGAAAGGTCTCGACGACGCGCTCGACACCTACGCGAAAGCGAGGCGCTGGCATGTGCGCGTCTTCCAGGCGCTGTCGCTGTCGCTGACGCCGTTCTACCAATCGGACTCCGCGGCCTTGCCCTTTGTCCGCGACCGTGTGGTCGCGGCGCTGGCGAGAGTTCCGCCAGGGCCGCAATTCCTTGCGGCCATGGTCGCTGGTACGGTAATCGATCCGTTCAGGCGGATCGGGCTTGCGGAGTTGCAATGGCCTGCAGCCGGATGACCTCGGACAGGTAAGATCCCTTTGCCCGAAGGAAGGCCTGCAGCCGCTGCGGATAGTCCAGGCCGACGGCTTCCTTCACCGACCGGCGTTTGCTCAAGGCCGCGCGCCATGCCTGGACGAGCGGCTTGCCGTCGAGAATGCCGAAATCGCCGATGCTGTCGAACGTGTCGAAATAGCGGAAGACCGGTCCGTAGACGGCGTCGACCAGCGAGAAACGATCTCCGGCGAACCAAGGACCGCTTTGCCTTGCCGCGAGTTCTGCTTCCACACGCGCGAACATCCCGGACAAGCCTGCGCTTTCATGGAGGAAAGCGGCTTCATCGGCAGCGGAATAGAAACGGCCGATGGCATTGAGGATCGCCGAGCCGAATTCGATCCAGGCGCGATGCCTGGCCCGCAGCAGCGGATCGGCAGGGTGCAAGGGATTGGCCTCCGTCTCCTCGAGAAATTCGAGGATAACGGCGGATTCGAAGATGATTTCCTGCGCGTCGCCATGCCGGACGCGCAGCAGCGGCACCTTGCCAAGCGGCGAGACCGCCTTGAACCAGCCGGGCTTGTTGGCAAGGTCGACATCGACCCGTTCGAACGGCACGCCTTTCTCGGCAAGCGAGATCGCGGCGCGCTGGACGTAGGGGCAGAGGTGATGGCTGACGAGAGTGAGCCTGGCGGTCATCTATTCCCCCCAGACGTAGTTCAGCGCGCCGTCTTCGACGCGGGTCGACAGGAACATCAGGCGGGAGCCCTTCGGCGCCGGGCCTTCCAGGTGTTCGCCGCTTGCGATGTCGAACTTCGCGCCATGCCATTGGCAGACAAATGAGCCGTCCTTGCATTCCAGCGGCCCGCCGAAATGCAGGCAGGCATTGGCCGCGGCGCGGATGCGCTCGCCGCTGCGCCAGACATGGACCTCGCGGCCGAAGAACGGCGCGATCAGGCTGCCGGTTTGCGGGATATCAGCGATCTTGCAGATTTCATGTTTCATCGGAGAACTCCATATCGATGCGTTTGCATCTATATGGATGCACTCGCATCGATCGTCAAGCTTGATGCATTTGCATCTATCCGCTAGGCTGCGCCGATGACGAAGAAATCCCCATCGCCCGAAGCCGTCGCCGCCTGGGCGCGCCTCATGCGCGTCTCGCGCCAACTGGTCGAAAAGACCGAGGACGCGCTGAAGGCCAGCGGGCTGCCGCCGCTAGGCTGGTATGACGTGCTGCACGAGCTGGCGGAAGCGGGCGAGGGAGGGCTGCGGCCGTTCGAGCTGATCGATCGCGTTCTGTTGGCGCAGTACGGCGTTTCAAGGCTGCTGGCCCGGCTGGAAGCGGATGGCCTCGTCGAAAAGCTCCCCGTTTCGGATGACGGCCGGGGCCAGACCGTGCGCATCACGCCAAGCGGTCGGGACATGCGCCGCCGCATCTGGGCCGTCTATGGCGCCTCGATCGCGGAACTGATGGGCGACAGGCTGTCAGCCAAAGAGCTGGAGATGCTTGCCGGGTTGCTCGGGCGGCTGCGCGATCCGCCTGTCACGGACTGAAATCCATGAGCCGACGAGCTTTCAGGGCAGGCGCAAGGCCCATAGAAATGCGATCGTCGCCAGCCCGCCCAGTGCGACACGGACCAGATGCATCTCGCCCCACCTGACGATCAATGACCTCGCCTGAGAATTGGCGGCCTCGGCATCCATCGCCTCCAGCATCCGGTTCGTCGGCATCATCACCAGCAGCGTCCATGGCCAAGGCAGAATGATGAACAGCGCACCGGCCAGATAGGCCGACGCGCCCGTCAGCCACCAAGCGATCAAGCCGAGAACGCAGGCGACCATGGCAATCGAGGCCTGCATGGCGGCGCCGCGCTTATAGGAGGGCTGCCATTCGCGCAGCAACGCCTGGTCATCGAGGCCAAGCCGCGCAGGCTGCTCCGCGACGCTGACATAGACAGCGGCACCGGTGAAAGCGGCGGCCACAGCCAGGGCGAGCAGACCGACCAGCATCGTATCCCTCCGGCAAGGAAATGGAAAATAGGGCTTGCATGACGTCCGGCAATACGGCATAGAACCGAACCGTAACGTACGGTACGCACCGGTCTTGTTGACGTAGCCGAGGGCAAACGTGTTGCACAGCGTGCAGGATATCGACAACAGCGAGACGCTCACCGAGCGCCAGCAGGCCGTTCTGGATGCGGCGCTTCGCCTGCTGGTCGAGGAGGGCGACAACCTGACCATGACCGCGGTGGCGCGGCGGGCAAGCTGCTCCAAGGAAACGCTCTACAAATGGTTCGGCGACCGCGACGGGCTGCTGACGGCGACAGTGCAGTGGCAGGCGTCTAAAGTGCGCGTGGCGCCGGTCGATCGCAAAGGGCTCGACCTTGCTTCGTTGACCGCGAGCCTCGAACGCTTCGCATCCGACTGGCTCAAGGTGATTTCCAGCGACACCTCGATCGCGCTCAACCGTGTCGCGGTCAGCCATGCCGGCTCGGGCAAGGACGATCTCGGCGCCGTCGTGCTGCAGAACGGCCGCTTTGCCTTGGCGAAGCGCCTGAAGCCTGTGCTCGAAGCCGGACGGCAGGCAGGACTGCTCGATTTCGAGGACGCCGAGACGGCGTTCCGGACCTTTTTCGGCCTGGTCGGCCGCGACGTGCAGATACGTCTGCTGCTCGGCGATCGGGTGGAATTGACTGGGGCGACGATCGGCGGCGATGCCCGCCGCGCGACGCAACAGTTTCTCGCTCTCTTCGGAGCAAACAACCGGCTGCAAAGCCTCTGATCTTCAAAAGGGAAGGAAGACCACAATGCGTGTCTATTACGATCGTGACGCCGATCTGAACCTCATCAAGGGCAAGAAGGTTGCCATCATCGGCTATGGCAGCCAGGGCCGGGCGCACGCGCTCAACCTCAAGGATTCCGGCGTCAAGGAGATCGCCATCGGCCTGAAGGCCGGCTCGGCAACCGCCAAGAAGGTCGAGGCCGACGGGCTCAAGGTGATGACCGTGGCCGACGCCGCCAAATGGGCCGACCTGATGATGATGGCCACGCCCGACGAATTGCAGGCCGACATCTACAAAAACGAGATCGCGCCGAACATCCGCGACGGCGCCGCGATCGCCTTCGCGCACGGCCTCAACGTGCATTTCGGCCTGATCGAGCCGAAGGCGTCGGTCGACGTCGTCATGATCGCGCCGAAGGGCCCGGGCCACACGGTGCGCGGCGAATACCAGAAGGGCGGCGGCGTGCCGTGCCTGGTGGCCGTCAATCAGGACGCTTCGGGCAACGCGCTCGACCTCGCGCTCTCCTACGCCTGCGGCGTCGGCGGCGGCCGTTCGGGCATCATCGAGACCAATTTCCGCGAGGAATGCGAGACCGACCTGTTCGGCGAGCAGGTGGTGTTGTGCGGCGGCCTGGTCGAGTTGATCCGCGCTGGTTTCGAGACGCTGGTGGAAGCCGGCTACGCGCCGGAGATGGCCTATTTCGAGTGCCTGCATGAGGTGAAGCTCATCGTCGACCTGATCTATGAAGGCGGCATCGCCAACATGAACTACTCGATCTCGAACACCGCCGAATGGGGCGAATATGTCTCGGGTCCGCGCATCATCACCGCCGAGACCAAGGCCGAGATGAAGCGCATCCTGAAGGACATCCAGACCGGCAAGTTCACCTCGGAATGGATGCAGGAATATCGCGCCGGCCTGTCGCGCTTCAAGGGCATCCGCCGTGGCAACGACAGCCACCAGATCGAGGAAGTCGGCGCCAAGCTGCGAGCCATGATGCCGTGGATCGCCAAGAACAAGCTCGTCGACAAGGCGAAGAACTAAGGCGATCCACATCTTTTTGCCTGCGCGTCCTCGGGCTTCGCCCTGCGGTCGCGCGGGTGATCGCCAAGAACAAGCTGGTCGACAAGGCGAAGAACTGATCTTCGATTTCACCGTTGCATTCCATAGGCCGGCGGAGCGATCCGCCGGCCTTTCTTTGCCAAGCAAGCTGGTCGGGTCCGGGAATTTAGCCGTAATGCCAGTGCGGCTTGGGCTCGGTGCCGGTGAACTCGACGCCGATGCGGTCCTCGCGGCGCCAACGCACCACCGCCCTGTAGCCGATGCCGTCGACCGGCACATAGAGAAGGAATTCGTCCGGCACGCGTGCATCGATCGGCACTTTCAACTCTGCGCCGTTAGCATGCATGTTGCGCACCGTGCATCTGACCTCGGAATTGTTGATGCCGGTCAGGATCGCCGCGCCTTTGAGCACGCGTTGCCTGTGTTGGTTTCTGTGTTCGTTTTCGGCCATGGCGTGCACGTCTCGCACCCCGTTCGCGCGAATCGTCATATTGGGGGACAACGGCGTGGATGAATAGCCGCCGCCGATGAATTTAGGGTTATCGGCCGATGGCGGGCACAGGTTCGGCAAAATAAAACGGCGCCGCGAAGGGCGCCGTCTCATCCTTCCTGCCGAAGGGCTCAGATATAGGGCGAGATGCACTGCCGGCGCGGGCCGTAGTTGGGCTGGAACGTATTGTCCCAGGCCCGATAGGACCGGTAACGGTCGTAGCACCATTGGACATGGGCCCTGGAAAGCCGCTCGGTCCGGTAGATGCGCCGCGGCTGAACGTAGCGCGGGTAAGGGTCGTAATAGTATGGATCGTAGTAGTTGTTGTAGGCGAGGCTACCCAGGCCCAGGCCTAGGCCCAGCCCCAGAAGGGCGGCGTCACCATTGTCGAAACCCCGATGATGGCGATGATGCCGCCAGCGCCAGTCGCCGCCGCCGCCCCAGTTGCGGGAGAAATGACGAGAGCGGAAGTCGTCGCCGCGCCATCTGAAATCCCGGCCGCGCCAGTCGCCGCCGCGCCGCCAGCGCCAATCATACATCCCCCGCCGGTCGTTGCCGCCGGCCCAGCTGTCGCGGACGGGTATGATGGTTGCCGCCGTGCTGGTTGCGGTCGACAGATCGGGTTGCAGGATCGGTCCAGCGACCGATGGCGCCGTCACGCCGGTAACGAGGCCCAAGACCAGGAGGCCGGATCTCATGGAAGAAAAAAGCGGTTTCATTTCACTCTCCAAGGAGCAAAGGCCCCACGCCCAGCACAACTCGGGAAGAGGCCCATTGTTGGAACTTTCCGTCTGAACGGAGGATGAACGGAAAGGTTCCATCAACCATAACGAGTATCGCGCCTGGCTCTTGTTTTCGTCCCCGCTTGCGGGCAAAGGTCACGGCCATGTCGCTGCGGCTTGCCACCTTCAACGTCGAGAACCTGATGAGCAGGTTCGATTTCTCGGGCTATCGCAACCAGCTCAATGAAGACCGCACGCTGGCGCTGTTCGATATCCAGAGCGAGGCCGAATACCGGTTTCTCGAGCAGGCCCGTGCCATCGCCCAGTCCGACGACACGCGCCAGCTGACGGCGCTCGCCATAGCAGCCACCCGCGCCGACATCATCTGCATGCAGGAGGTCGACAATATCGAGGCGCTGAAGGCTTTCGAATATGGCTATCTGTTCAAGATGATCGGCCAGGGCTACCGGCAGAAATACACCACCGCCGGCAACGATACGCGCGGCATCGATGTCGCGGTGATGATGCGCAACGAAACAGCGCAAGGGCAGCCGATCGACTTCGTGCGCATGACCAGCCATGCCTATGTCACCTTCGAACAGTTCGGCCTGTTCACGCCGGAGCTCGCCGCGCTCGGCTATCTCGCCAATGAGCGTGTCTTTCGCCGCGACTGCCTGGAGATCGACCTGAGGGTCGGCGGCGTGCCGTTGACGCTCTATCTGGTGCATTTCAAATCGATGGGGCCGCCGCGCAACGGGCTGGATGGCCGCCAGGCGTCGATGCCGCTGCGCATCGCGGAAGCGCAAGCCGTGCGCCGCATCGTCGAGGAGCGTTTCGGCAAGGACCATGCCGCCGACAAACGCTGGGCGATCTGCGGCGACATGAACGATTACCGGCAACGCGTCAAGATCGATGGCGACGCCATCGACGGCTATCATTTCAAGGTCATCGACGAAGCCCGGTCCTCGACCGATGTGCTCACCGCAGGGGGCTTTTGCGAGAATGTTGTCGAGCGGCGTCCGGAGATGGACCGCTGGAGCTTCTACCATACGCGCGGCCCGGAGGAGCGGCATCTTTGCCAACTCGATTATATCCTGCTGTCGAAGGCGCTGGCCGCGAAGAATGCCACCGCCGTTCCCGACATCATCCGCAATGGCCAGCCCTGGCGCACCATCTTTCCGCCCGGACAGGAGGTCGAACGTTTCCCGCGCGCGGGCTGGGACAGGCCGAAAGCGTCGGACCACTGCCCGGTGGCGATCACACTGGACATGGCATGACGCTGTTGAGCTTCGACCTGCCGCGCAACGTCATTCTTCCGGTCGATGCGGTCGATGTCCGCCTCGATCCCGGCCCGCATCCCTTCGCGCTGAGCAATGCGGCAGCCATCGCCGAGAACTGGCGGCGGGAGATCGCCGCCAATCCGGCATTGTTCGACGGCGCCGTGGTGCTGCTTTCCGAGCTTGCCTACCGCGACGGCCGCCTCGTCGGCCGCTGCCATGCGGTGAACTATTCGACCTTCATGCTGTGGCGCAAGCGGCGCGAGAATTCCGGCGCCGAGCACGCCTACGCGCATGCCGTGCTGGTCGCCGGCGACAATGCGCTGGTCGCGATCCGCATGGGGCCGCATACGGTCAATGCCGGCCGCGTCTATTTCGCGGCAGGCTCGTTCGAGCCGATCGATTTCCGCGACGGGCTGGCCGATGTCGACTTCAACATGATCCGCGAGGTGAGAGAGGAGACCGGGCTCGATCTTTCCGCGGCCGAGCGCGGACAGCGCTATCACGCGCTATCGATGGCAAGCGGCACGGTGATCTTCCGCCGCTACCGGGTGGCCGAGCCGGCTGACGAGCTGGCGCGCCGCATCAGTGCCTTCGTCGCCGCCGAGACAGAGCCGGAGATCGAAGGGCCGGTCATCATCCGCAATGCCGCCGATCTGCCCGACGGCCTGATGCCGCACATGAAGCCGCTGGTCGAGTGGCATTTCGCCGGCGATCGTTAGCAGCACCCGTCTGCTCTTTCAGCGCTTCGTCACCGCAAGATCGGGGGGCACAGCTGCAGAACGCTGCCTCTGACTATTCGTGCCGCAGCGCGTCGATCGGGTCGAGCCTGGCGCCGCGCAGCGCCGGGAAGAACCCGAACACCATGCCGATCAGCGCCGAGAAGCCGACGGCGAGCACGATGACGGCGGGGCTTGGCGCGAACGGTATAGTCAGCGTCATCGAGGCAAGGCCGGCCAGCGAAAGCCCGGTCAGGATGCCGATGATACCGCCAAAGAGCGACAGCACCGTCGCCTCGACCAGGAATTGGATGAGGATATGTTTTTCATGCGCGCCGATGGCCAGCCTGATGCCGATCTCGCGCGTGCGTTCGGTGACCGAGACCAGCATGATGTTCATGATGCCGATGCCGCCGACCAGCAGGCTGACGCCGGCGACGGCGCCCAGCATGCCGGTCATTGTGGTGGTGGCGCTGGTCATCGCATCGGCGATCTGGGTCATGTCGCGGATGGCGAAATCGGGATCGCGGTCGGGCGTGATACGGCGTGTGTCGCGCAAAATGTCCTCGACGCGCGGCTGTAGCTCGGAGGTCGGGGTGCGGTCGTCGGCGGCGATATAGATGTTGTCGATGTCGCGGTTGCCGGCGATGCGCCGTTGAAAGGCGTGCAGCGGCATCAGCACGACATTGTCCTGGTCCTGGCCGAAGCCGGTATAGCCCTTGGGCTCGAGCAGGCCGATGATCTTGCAGGAGGTGCGGTTGACGCGGATGATCTCGCCCTCCGGATCGCCGGCGCCGAAGAATTGCTGGCGCACGGTTTCGCCGATCAGGCACACACCCGCGCCGGCGCGCGTTTCGGAATCGCTGAAGGATCGTCCGGACACCAGTTTCCAGTCGCGGGCGTCGAGATAGGCGCTGTCGGTGCCGGTCACGCCCGAGGTCAGGCTTTCGGTGCCGAAGATGACGCGGACCTGCTTTTGCGAGGCCGGCGAAATCGCGCGCGCGCCGCTCAGATGCGCGACGAGCGCGGCGACATCCTTTTCGGCCAGCGGCCGCACCGCCTGGTCGAGCCCTCCCGGTCCGCCGGGGCCCGCCGGGCGGCCGGCGCGAACGACAAGCAGGTTGCTGCCGAGCTTGGAAATATCGGCCTTGACCTTCTCCGTCGTGCCGGAGCCGATGGTGAGCATGGCGATGACGGCCGCGACGCCGATGACGATGCCAAGCAGGGTCAGGAACGAGCGCAATACGTTGCGGCGGATTGAGCGCAGCGAGAGGCGCACGGTCTCCCAGATCATGCCGCTTGCTCCGCTAAGGTGTCGGAGGCGACATGGCCGTCGAGGAAACGGATGGTGCGGCCGGCATAGTTCGCGACGTCGGCCTCATGCGTGACCATGACGATGGAGAGCCCGAGCTCCGCATTGAGCCTGGTCAGCAGCTCCATGATCTCGTGCGTGCGCGCCGTGTCGAGATTGCCGGTTGGCTCGTCGGCAACGAGCAGCGTCGGCCTGGTGACGATGGCGCGGGCGATCGCCACGCGCTGCTGCTGGCCGCCGGAAAGCTCGGCCGGCGTGTGGTGCTCGCGCCCGACAAGTCCGACCTCGGCCAGCGCCTGCATGGCGAGATCGCGGCGCTCGCGCGCGGCAACGCCGCGATAGATCAGCGGCAGCTCGACATTTTCCGCCGCGGTGGTGCGCGGCAGCAGATTGTAGCCCTGGAAGACGAAGCCGACATAGAGGTTGCGCAAAAGCGCGCGGCGGTTGCGGTCGAGGCGGCCCGCATCGATGCCCATGAAACAGTAGGTTCCGGCCGTCGGCGTGTCGAGGCAGCCGATGATGTTCATCGCCGTCGACTTGCCCGAGCCGGAAGGACCCATGATGGCGACGAATTCACTTCTGCGGATGGCGAGATCGACGCCGGCCAGCGCGTGCACGCGGGCCTCGCCCTCGCCGTAGCTCTTCCAGACCTTGTCGAAACTGATGAGAAGAGGAGCCGACATTTCGTCAGCTCCGCTGCTGCGCGCCGGTGACGATCTCAGCGCCCTCATCGAGGCCGGATGTGATCTCGGTCAACTCGCCGTCGGTCGAGCCGATTCTGACATTGACCGGATGCGGCCGGCCGTTCTCCAGCACATAAAGCGTGCGCGAGCCGTCGGTCGGCGCCTTCGTTGCCTCGGCTTGCCGGTTGGGGCGGCCCATTCGGCCGGTGAAGAGGTCGCGCAGGCTCCAGCCGCGTGCCTGCTGTTGCATCGGGCGGTAGCGGAAGGCGGTCGACGGGACGGTAAGCACGCCTTTGGCCTGCCGGGTGACGACCGAGACGGTCGCCGTCATGCCGGGCCGCAAGAGCAGCTCGCCATTGTCGACTTCAAGCCGCGCTTTATAGGTGACAACGCCGTCGGTGGTGACCGAGGCATAGGAGATGTCGCGGATCTCGGCGTCGAACGGGCGGTCCGGGAAAGCGTCGACGGTGAAGCGGGCATGCTGGCCGGGCTTGACCTCGCCGATATCGGCCTCGTCGACCGCAGCCTGCAATTCCATGTTGCGAAGGTCGGCGGCGATGACGAAGAGCACGGGTGCCTGCAGCGAGGACGCGACCGTCTGGCCGGGATCGACCGAGCGCGTCAGCACGATGCCGTCGATCGGCGCATAGATGGTGCTCTTGGCGAGATCGGTCTGCTGCGCCTTGAGATCGGCCTGAGCAATGGCGAGATTGGCTTCGGCGCTGTCGAGCGCCGCCTTCGAGCGATCGCGCGTTGCGGTCGCCGCTTCGAGCGACTGGTCCGTCGCCATGCCGCGCTTGGTCAGCGCGCTTGCGCGCACAACCGCGTTCTCGTTCTCCTGCAAGGTAACCTTGGCGTTCTCGACGGCGGCTGCCGCCGCCATGGCGGAGGCGGTGGCGCGCTCGATCTGGACTTCGAGCTTGGCGGTGTCGAGCCTCGCCAGCACGTCGCCCCTCTTGACCTGCTGATTCTCGTTGACCGCGACCGATCGGACGATGCCGGAAAGCTCGCTGGAGATATCGACCTGGGTCAGCGGCTGCAGCGTGCCGGTGGCCGATACCGCGACGGTGAGGTCGGCGATCGCCGCGGGCACGGTGGTGTATTCGATCCTGGGAGGTGCTGCGGCATACGACCGATAGACGGCAATGCCGGCCGCGATGATCGCCATCGTCAGCAGCGCGTAGAACCAGAAGCGGCGACGCTTGCGGCTTACGCCCTTGCGGTCGAGCCCGAGCGCTGCCTCTATGGAAGTACCGGATTCCGCGTTTGGCGGATTGACAAGCTGGTCCACGCCGGACCCCTATGCTGAAAATGGATGTCCCTGATCCGTCCACAAATCAGGCCTTAAGGTTCGAATTTCAAATTAAATTTCCCTCATGTTGGGATTGAGGCAGAAATTCGGGGCGAGGCGAAAGGTTTTCTCCATGGCGCGCAATTACTTGCTTTACGATGTGTTTACTACCGAAGGGCTGGCCGGAAATCCGCTTGCGGTGGTGCTCGACAGCGATGGGCTCGACACTGGCGGCATGCAGGCGATCGCGCGCGAATTCAATCTGTCCGAGACGGTGTTCGTGCTGCCTCCCGACAATCCGAAGCATCGCAACCGCATACGCATCTTCACGCCCGACTATGAAATGCCTTTCGCAGGCCATCCGACGGTCGGCTCGGCGATCGCGCTGGCCGAACTCGCCGGCGAGGCGACCGGCATCTTCGTGCTGGAGGAGAATATCGGGCCGGTGCGCTGCGCGGTGAGCAAGCATGACGGCTCGACCTTCGCCGAGTTCGACCTGGCGAAATTGCCGGAACCGCTGGAGCTCAAGGCTGACCCCGACGCGATCGGCGCCGCGCTCGGCCTTGCCCCGCACGAGATCGGCTTCGAGAATCACCGCGTCGCCTTCTGGTCGGCCGGCGTGCCTTATGTGACGATTCCCGTTGCCGGGCTGGGGGAGGCCGCCAAGATCCGGCTCGACAACCAGGCGTGGTCGGAATTGGCGCCGCGCAAGAGCGAATGGGCCTTCGCCAGCCCCTATGTCTATTGCCGCGAGCGGGTCCATCACGACAGCGCCTTCCATGTCCGCATGATCGTGCCCGGCACGCCGTCCTATGAGGATCCGGCGACCGGTTCGGCCGCGGCCGCCTTTGCCGGCGCCGTCATGCATTTCGACGCCCCGACCGACGGCATCTCGCAGCTCTGGATCGAGCAGGGGCTGGAAATGGGCCGGCCGTCGCGCATCCGGCTCGAGCTCAATGTCGAAGCTGGAAAACTGGCATCCGCACGCATTGGCGGCCATGCGGTCAAGGTGGCTGAAGGCAAGCTATTCGTGTGACACCTGCGGGCTTCTTGGGCAGGCATGATCTTTTTCCGAAAACCGGAATCCACTTTTCGGGATCATGCCGTGACGATTTGTCGGGAAATGATCCGGCAGGGCCTAGACACAGCCGAAAGCGGCGGCTATATGCGCCGCCGACGCTGAGTTTTCCGGCGGTGTGGGTGTGTAGCTCAGTTGGTAGAGCAGCTGACTCTTAATCAGCGGGTCCACAGTTCGATCCTGTGCACACCCACCAAATCTTCTCATGAAAACAACGAAGCCGCAGCGGCGCCTATTGTGCCGTCTTGCTGAGGCTCGACTTGAACCTGACCTTCATCGTGATCTGGCCGCTCACCGTGAGCTGCGATCCGCCGTAACCGCCGATGTTGCGGTCCCTGGCATTGAGATTGGTGCTCATGCCGGCAAGTTCGCATGTGTCGGCGACGGTCTCGAGCACCATCGCGCAACTGCCGGCCGCCACTTTGTAGAAGGAGCGAAGCGCGACTTGCTGCTGAGCGGCAGCGTCGTCGTCATCCTTGACCGGAAAGGTCATCGAGATGGACGATTGGATCCTGGCCGAGCCGTCTTCGCCCGGACGGAGCGGCCGAACATATTGGTCCTGAGATACGGCCGGCGAAGCTGCGACAACAAGAATCGCAGCAGATATTAGATACTTGAAATACATCGAATGATCTCCCGTGAGACTTCTACGTCTCATGGAATAATCAAGATGACGTTATTTCGATGTTTCAACAGTGTTGAAATTTCGACCGATTTTATTTTTCAGAAACGCCGGCCTCGGCAAAGCTCGCCATCTTCGCGTGGCATTCCAGTGCCGAACGCACGATGTTGACGGCAAGGCAGGCGCCGGAGCCTTCGCCGAGCCGCATGCCGAGATCGAGCAGCGGCGGCAGGCCGAGCGCCTCGAGCAGGCGGCGGTGGCCGGCTTCGGCCGAGACATGGGCCGCGATTGTGTGGGCTAGCCCGGTCGGATGCAGCCTGGCCAGCGGTGCTGCGGCCGCGGTGCAGACGAAGCCGTCAAGCAGCACCGGCACGTTGTTCTTGCGCGCGGCGAGCGTGGCGCCGAGGATTGCCGCCAGCTCGCGCCCGCCAAGGGCGGCAGCGATCTTCAGCGGGTCGGAGAGCGCATCGGCATGGCGCTTGAGGCCGGTCTCGATGGCCACGACCTTGCGCAGCAGCCCGGCATCGTCGACGCCGGTGCCGCGGCCGGTCCATTTTTCCGCGCCGCCACCGAAAAGCGCCGTCGAGATCGCGGCCGCCGGCGTCGTGTTGCCGATGCCCATCTCGCCGAAGCAGACGAGGTCAAGATCCTTGGTCACCGTGTCGTAGCCGGCCGAGACGGCGGCGAGGAACGCCTTTTCGTCCATCGCCGGCACTATCGTGAAATCGCCGGTCGGATGGTCGAGATCGAGCGGGATGACGTCGAGCTTGGCGCCGGCCATGCGGGCAAGCTGGTTGATGGCCGCGCCGCCGCCGGCGAAGTTCGCCACCATCTGTACGGTGACTTCCGAAGGATAGGCCGACACGCCCTGCGCGGTGACGCCGTGATTGCCGGCGAAGACGACGACCTTCACATGGTCGAGTTTCGGCATGTCGCGGGCCTGCCAGCGGCCGAGCCAGGCAGCGATCGTTTCCAGCCGTCCGAGACTGCCCTGCGGCTTGGTCAGCGTGTCCTGGCGCCTCGCGACGGCGCTGGCGGCCGCATCGCTGCCGGTGGGGAGGTCAAGGCAGGCGGCGCGAAGGTCTTCGAGGGATTTGAAGCTCATGGGGGCAAGGTCTCCGAAAGTGAATCAGGAAAGGCAGACGGATGCGACGAGCAGCACGGCGATCTCGCCGAGCTGCTGCAGCGCGCCGATCGTGTCGCCGGTCTGGCCGCCGATCTGGCTGAGGCAAAGCGCGCGGAACGCCATGAAGACCAGGCCGAGCAGGATCAGCGCCGCGATCGCGCCGCCAAGGCCGAGCGCCAGCAGCGCCACCGCGCCGAGCGCGGCGCCGATGACTGCGGTTTCGGTGGTGACGGTGCCGGCGCCCGCCGACAGGCCGTCGCTGCGTGCCGGCGGCAGAAGATGCATGAAGGCGCCGAACAGGCCACGCGAGCCGGCATGCGCAGCAAGCAGCGCCAGGAACACGTGGCCCGGACCGGCGAGTTCGGAAAGCGCGCTCCAGCGGATGAGCAGCGACAGCCCAAGCGCGGCGGCGCCATAGGCGCCGATGCGGCTGTCGCGCATGATCTCCAGCTTCCTGTCGCGCGTCCTGCCGCCCCAAAAACCATCGGCGATATCGGAAAGCCCGTCCTCGTGCAGGCAGCCGGTGACGAGCATCGTCGCGGCGAGCGTGAGCGCCGCGGCCGGTGCTGTGGCGAGGCCGAAGACGGCGGCGATCGCATAGACAAGCGCGCCGATGATCGCCACCGCAAGACCGGCGAAGGGCGCTGCCCAGATCGCATCCGCCAGGCTGCGGCCGCCGAAGTCGCTCGAGGGTAACCTCAATCTGGTGAAGAAGACGAGACTGAGGCCGATATCGTCAAGCACTTGCCGGGGCGCGGAAGGGCCGCTCATGCGCCCCTCGCAATGGCATGGAAGAAGGTGCCGCTGACATGGCCGCGCCAGTAGCCGGAGGCGCCGAGCGGATTGCCCTGGCCGTCGGCGAGATCGGCCAAGGGCTCGTCATTGCCGGCAGCAAGCATCTGCGCGTAGTGGAATTCGTGACCGCGGATCAGCGTACCCTCCGGTCCCAACGGACAGGCGGCGCGCAGCCGCGCCTCGCGATAGCCGAGATTCATCTTGCGTTTGGCGAAGCTGGTCGAATGTCCGAGCAGGCCAAGCATCTTGTGGCTCTCGCCGTCCGCGTCTTCCAGCACTTCGCCCAGCACCATGAAGCCGCCGCACTCGCCGTGAACCGGCTTCGTCGCCGCGAACCGCGCCATTCCGGCTTGGAAGTTGGTCGCGGCCGCAAGTTTTCCGGCATGCAGTTCGGGATAGCCGCCCGGCAGCCAGCAGACGTCACAGCCCTGTGGGGGCGCCTCGTCGGCGAGCGGCGAGAAGGGCACGATCTCGGCGCCTGCCTTGCGCCAATGCGTGGCGACATGCGGATAGAGGAAGGTGAAGGCCGCGTCTTCCGCCAGCGCGATGCGCTGCCCGGGCGGCTGCAAGGCATCGCTGAAGTCGCCGGCCGCCGGCTCCAGCGGGCATGCCAGCGCCAGGATGGCGTCGATGTCGAGCGACTTCTCGACCATGTCGGCCAGCCGGTCGAGATGCGCCATCAGGTTCTCGTATTCGCCGGCCTGGACGAGGCCGAGATGCCGCTCCGGCAGGTTGAGTGTCGGATCGCGCAGGATGGCGCCGACCACGGGCAGGCCGATCGCCTCGATAGCGTCGCCGGACAGGCGGCGATGGCGTTCGCTGCCGAGCCGGTTGAGCACGACGCCTGCCATGCGGACATCCGGGTCATAGGTCGCGAAACCCTTGGCCACCGCCGCCGCCGTGGTCGATTGGCCGGAAACGTCGAGCACCAGGAACACAGGCAGGCCGTAGAGCCGGGCGAGATCGGCGGCCGAGCCGGAGCGGCCTTCCGGCGCGGGGATGCCGTCGAACAGGCCCATCGCGCTTTCGAGAATGATGTATTCGGCGTCGCCCGCGGCCTGGGCCGCCAGCGCGTTGAGCAAGGACGGCGACATCGCCCAGCTGTCGAGGTTGACGCCGGACAGGCCGGTCGCGGCGGCGTGGAAGCCCGGGTCGATATAATCCGGTCCGGACTTCGCGCCGCGCACCTTCAGGCCGCGTCGGGCCAATGCGCGCAGCAGGCCGATCGTGACGCTGGTCTTGCCCGAGCCGGAGCGCGGCGCGCCGACGATGATCGCGCGCGCCGTCATGCCTCGCCCGCCAGTGCCGCGCGCATGGCGACGATGCCGCCGACCACGATCAGCGCCGGCGAAGCGAGCCCGGCGGCCGCGGCCTCCTCAGCGATGGTGGTGAGCGTGGCGACGACGATG
Source organism: Mesorhizobium sp. B1-1-5 (assembly GCF_006443065.1). Classification (NCBI taxonomy): domain Bacteria; kingdom Pseudomonadati; phylum Pseudomonadota; class Alphaproteobacteria; order Hyphomicrobiales; family Phyllobacteriaceae; genus Mesorhizobium; species Mesorhizobium sp. B1-1-5. Next base: position 40,028 of record NZ_VFWS01000028.1, read on the forward strand.
CGCTCCTGCGGCGTGGTCGCCGCGACGATCACGGCGGCCGGGGTCGACGGCGCTAGGCCGCCACTGAGCAGCTTTGCCGCGATGACCGGCAGATTGGCCATGCCCATATAGATGACGACCGGCTGTCCGGTGCGGGCGAGCGCGGCCCAGTCTATGTCGTCATCAGTGCCCGCCGCGTGGCCGGTGGCGAGGATGACCGCCTTGTTGATGCCGCGCATGGTGGCCGGAATGCCGGTGGCGGCCAGCGCGCTGAGGCCCGAGGTGAGGCCGGAGAGCACCCGGAACGGAATTTCTTCGCCGGCGAGCGCCAGAGCCTCTTCGCCGCCGCGGCCGAAAATATAAGGATCGCCGCCCTTCAAGCGCACGACACGGCGGCCTTCGCGCGCCAGGCGCACGAGAAGGGCGTTGATGTCGTCCTGCTTCATCGAGGGCTGGCCGCCGCGTTTACCGGCGTAGAAAAGCTCGGCACCTTGAGCGACCGCCACGACGTCGGGCGAGACCAGCGCGTCATAGACCAGCGCGTCGCATTGCCCGAGCGCGGCCAGCACCTCCAGCGTCAGGCAGCCGGGGTCGCCGGGGCCGGCGCCGGCCAGCCAGACATGGCCGGGCTCAAGCTCGCGCGGCTTGAAGTTCAGCCGCGCCAGCGCCTGCTCCACATTTGCCCGTCCGTTCGTATTGGCGCTGCCGTTCACAATCCGTCCCGTCCGCGAAAACGCCGCTGGTAGTGGGCGTCGTACAATGAGCTTTCGCCGAAATCCTGCGCTGCGAGCGCGCTGCCGACGAAGATGATCGCCGTGCGCTCCATCGGGTTTTCCGCCAGCTGTGCTTCGATGGTGCCCAGCGTGCCGGTCAGAATGCGCTCGTCCGGCCAGGAGGCGCGAAAAACGACCGCGACCGGGCATTCGGCGCCGTAGAGCGGCGTCAGATCCGCGACTATGCGGTCGATGGCATGGATGGCAAGATGAATGGCAAGCGTGGCGCCGGTGCGGCCGAAGCCGGCCAGCGTCTCGCCCGGCGGCATTTTCGAGGCGCGGCCGGAGACGCGGGTCAGCACCAGGCTTTGCGCGAGCTCGGGAATGGTGAGCTCGCGGCGAAGTGCGGCCGCCGCCGCCGCGAAGGAGGGCACGCCAGGTGTCAGCGTGTAGGGGATGCCGTGCTTTTCCAGCCGCCTGATCTGTTCGGCCACCGCGCTCCACACCGAAAGGTCGCCGGAATGCAGACGGGAGACGTCGTGCCCGGCCTTGTGCGCGGCGAGATATTCGGCCTCGATCTCGTCGAGCGACATCGGCGCGGTGTCGATCAATTTGGTGCCTGGCGCGCAATGCTCGAGCAGCTCCGGCGCGACGATCGAGCCGGCATAGAGGCAGACCGGGCAAGATGCGAGCAGCCGGCTGCCGCGCAAGGTGATGAGGTCGGCCGCGCCCGGGCCGGCGCCGATGAAATGGACCGTCATGGCGCATCTCCGCTGATGGCGATGGCGCAGGTGACCGGACCGAGCACCGTGCGGGGCCCGAGCAGTCTCGCGCCGGCCCCGGCAACCGCGAGGGCCGACGCCTCCGAAACCGACGGTGTGCCGGCGAGTTCTTGCGAAAGGTTGCGTGAGGCGGCCCCCTCATCCGGCCCTTCGGGCCACCTTCTCCCCGGTGGGGAGAAGAGACTGGCGCCAGCGCTGGTAGCCTCCTCTCCCCTCGGGGAGAGGTCAGCCGAGCGAAGCGGAGGCTGGGTGAGGGGGAGCGGTGGTTCGGAGCCAGCGGCATCCACCACTATCACCGGGAGGCTGAGCCTACGACCGGCAGCAAAAATGGCTTCTTCGTTGCGTTTGAATTCGGTTGTCGCCAAGGCGGACAATGCCGTTATGGTCAGGCCATGCGCTTCGAGCGCGGTCTCGATCGCCGCCAGCACTTCTTCGACGCTCACACCTTTGCGGCTGCCGATGCCCGCGACCATCATGGTTTCACCCAGCTCCACTGCGTGATCGGCATGGCCGGACGCCATGCCTGCATCGAGCCGACAGGCGCCGCGCGCGAGAGCGCAATTCGGGTGAGGTCGCCGCCACGCCTGTTGTGCTGGTCGAGCAGCAGCATCTCCATCTCCAGCGTTACCGCATTGGCGACCAGCCGGCCGCCGGGACGCAGCGCCTTGATCGCCTTCTCCAGCACGCCGGCATCGCTGCCGCCGCCGCCGATGAAGATGGCATCGGGCGTTTCGAGCTTGGCGAATGCCTTAGGCGCGGCGCCTTCGACCACGACGAGACCGGGCACGCCGCAATGCGCGGCGTTGCGGTGGATGCGGGCGGCGCGCTCGCTGTTGGCTTCGATGGCGATGGCGCGCAGAGAGGAATGAACCAGCATCCACTCGATGCCGATCGAGCCGGAACCGGCGCCGATATCCCACAGCAGCTCGCCGCGCCGTGGCGCCAGCGCCGACAGTGTGATGGCGCGGATCTCGCGCTTGGTGATCTGGCCGTCATGCTCGAACAGATGATCGGCAAGGCCGACGGTCAGAGGCAGGATGCGCGCATCCGGCGTCGATCGAATTTTGAGCGCCAGCACATTGAGCGGGTTGATGTTTTCGAGATCGAAGGCATCGGCGCGGGAGATCCGAAGCGCCTCATCCATACCGCCGAGCGCTTCGAGGACCGTCAAGCGCGAAGGGCCGAAACCAAGTTCGTCGAGCAGTGCGGCGATAGCCGCCGGCGCGTCGGCGTCGGAAGTGAGCGCCAGGATGCGCGCACCGGGATGAAGCAGGGGCCGGATCAGGTCGATCGAATGGCCGTGCAGCGAGATGGTCTCGACGTCCTGCAAGGCCCAGCCGAGACGGGAGGCGGCCAGCGACAGAGACGAGGGCGCCGGCAGGACGAGCATTTGCTCCGGCTTGACCTTGCGGGCCAGCGTGACGCCGACACCATGGAAAAACGGGTCGCCGGACGCGAGCACGCAGATTTTTTTGCTCTTGAGCGCCAGCACGTCGCGCATTTCGGCATCGAATGGCGTCGGCCACGGGCGCGCTTCGCCCTTGGCCAGCGATGCGACAAGGCTGAGATGCCGCTTGCCGCCGAAGACGATCTCGGCCTCGGCAATCCGCTGCTTGGCCTCGTCGCCGAGACCCGCTACACCGTCCTCGCCGATGCCGACGATGGTGAGCCATTTTGAGGCTGGCTTGGCGGCGCGCGGACCCTTAGCAGGCATGATGACCCACCATATCCTGATCCTCGGCGGAACGACGGAAGCCCGGCAGCTGGCGGGGGAGCTCGTCCGTCGCTCGGATTTGTCGGTCACACTGTCGCTTGCCGGCCGCACCGAAAACCCGGTCGCGCAAGGCGTGCCGGTGCGTGTCGGCGGCTTTGGCGGCGCCGACGGGCTGGCTGCCTATCTTCGCAAAGAACACGTCGATCTGCTGATCGACGCCACGCATCCATACGCCGCGCGTATTTCGGCCAATGCCGCCGAAGCGGCAAGGCAGGCTGGCGTGCCGATCCTGGCGCTGCGGCGTCCCGGATGGGAGCCCATGGCCGGCGATCGCTGGACGCTGGTGGACAATGTCACGGAGGCGGCGAAGGCGCTTGGCGAGACGCCGCGTCGCGTCTTCCTGGCGATCGGCCGGCAGGAGGCAGGCGGCTTCGAAGCCGCTCCGCAGCACCGCTACCTGATCCGCAGCGTCGACCCGGTCGAGCCGAAGCTTGCCGTGCCCGATGCGCTCTACCTGTTGGCGCGCGGGCCGTTCCCGGAAGCGGACGAACGGGCGTTGCTCGAAAAATATGGCATCGACGCCGTCGTTTCCAAGAACAGCGGCGGCCAGGCGACCTATGGCAAGATCGCCGCTGCGCGGGCGCTCGGCATCGACGTGGTCATGATCCGCCGACCGCCTTTGCCGGACGTTCCTTCGGCCGAAACCGTCGATGCGCTGGCGGCAAAAGTCGATCATCTTTTCGACCCCGTTGCCGAACGCGGCGTGTAGACCAGCGCGGGTTTTTCGCCGCGCTTGATGATGCGGGTCTCGGGCGAGCCGATGATGATGCAGGTCGCCATGTCGGCCTTTGCCGCATCGGCATCTGCCAGCAGGAAAACCTCGATACGCTCGTCGGGCCGGCCGGCGGCGCGGCCGAAGATCACCGGCGTGGTGCCGGGCAGGATCGCCTTCAGGCATTCGAAGGCGCGGCCGAGCTGCCAGGGGCGAGCCTTGCTGATGGGATTGTAGAGCGCGATGACGAAGCCGGCCCCGGCCGCCGCCAACAGGCGCAGCTCGATCAGCTCCCAAGGCTTCAGATTGTCGGAGAGCGAGATGGCGCAGAAATCATGGCCGAGCGGCGCGCCGATGCGGGCGGCAACAGCAAGCATGGCGGTGACGCCGGGAACGACCGACAGGTCGATGGCGCGCCATTCGGCCGGGCCTGCTTCGATCGCCTCGCAAACCGCCGCCGCCATGGCGAAGACGCCGGGATCGCCGCCAGAAACGACGGCGACGTTGTGGCCTTCTGCGGCCTTGGCCAGCGCTTCGTTGGAGCGGGCGAGTTCCTCGCGATTGTCCGAAGCGATGCGGGTCTGGTCCTGCCGCAGCTTCAGCCGGTCGAGATAGGGCTTGTAGCCATAGAAGAAGGAAGCCTCGGCGACGGCATTGGCAGCCTGCGGCGTGACCTGGTCGGCATTGCCGGGTCCGAGACCGATGACGGTAAGGCGGCCGCTCATGGCTTGGCACCCGGGCGAGCCGACCAGCCGGCAACCAGCACGATGGCAAAATAGGGCGCCTTGTCGTCCGGTTTCTCGGCGAGCCGCATCGAGACGCTGCCCGGCATGGTGCCGCGCTCGACATAGACGGCCTTCGCCAGCTTGCCGGTCGCTTCCAGCGCGCGGCGGATTTTTGGCAGGTTGCGACCGACCTTCATGATGACGGCGGCATCGGTGTCGGCGAGGCGACGGGTCAGCTCGAATTCGCTCATGGTGCCCGGCAGCACACTCAGCACGTCGTCACCCTGGACGATCGGCAGGCCCGTGCTCGACCAGCAGCCCGACATGGCGGTGATGCCAGGAATGACCTCGGTCGGGAAGCGGTGCGCCAGGCGCACATGCAGATGCATGTAGGAGCCATAGAACAGCGGGTCGCCCTCCGACAGCACCGCCACCATCCTGCCGGCGCCGAGATGCCCGGCGACCTGTTCGGCCGATTGCTCGTAGAAATCGGCGATCTGCGCGCGGTAGTCGTCGTGATCTTTGTCGATCTCCGTCGTCACCGGATAGAGCAGCGGCAGCTCGATCATGTCCGGCCGGAAGCGCGCCTCGACGATGGCACGCGCGTTGCTGTTGTTGCCGCGCTTGGCGAAATAAGCGACGACGTCGGCCTCGGCCAGCACGCGCGCCGCCTTCAGCGTCAGAAGCTCCGGATCGCCAGGGCCGGTGCCGACGCCGACGAGACGGCCTTTCATGATCGCGTTCACAGGCCAGGCCTCGCCAACGAATTGAGCGCGGCGGCGGTCATGGCGCTGCCGCCGAGCCTGCCGCGCACGATGGCGTAGGGCACGCCATAGGAATATTCGGCCAGCGCATCCTTGGATTCGGCGGCACCGACGAAGCCGACCGGCATGCCGATGATCGCGGCCGGCTTCGGCGCGCCGTCGCGCAGCTTCTCAAGCAGATAGAAGAGCGCGGTCGGCGCGTTGCCGATGGCGACGACAGAGCCGGCCATGCGCTCGCCCCAGAGGTCGATCGCGGCGGCCGAGCGGGTGTTGCCGATTTCCCTGGCGATCTCGTGCGTGCGCGGGTCGCGCAGCGTGCATATCACCTCGTTGCCGGCCGGCAGACGGGCGCGGGTGACGCCGTGCGCCACCATCTCGGCATCGCAGAAGATCGGCGCGCCCGCGGCAAGCGTCGCGCGGGCCGCGTCGACGAAACCGTCGGAGAAAACGAAATGGCTGGCGGCTTCGACCTGGCCGCAGGCATGGATCATGCGAATCGCGACATCGGCCTCCGCTTCTGAAAAGCGCGACAGATCGGCCTCGGCGCGGATGATGGCGAAAGAGCGCTCGTAGATCGCCGTCCCGTCGTGGATATAGTCGTAGCCGGCCATTCACTGGTTCCGTCGATAGAGTTCGGCGATGCCGGCAGCGCCAAACCTTGCCAGGCAGGCGGCGGCGGTTTCGCCGGGATGTCGTGCGTTTTGGAGCGCCACCGCAATACTGGCGACCCCGCGCGCGGCGTCATAGCCCGGCCTGTACGCGGCAGGAAGGGTCTTTGCCGTCCCGTCCACGACAAGTCCGGCTCCGTTTTCGTCGCCGACCAGGGTGAGCGCGGTGGTGCCGGGATGCGCGCAGCCCTTGGCGCAGCCGGAGATGTGCAGGGTCAGCGAGGCGTCGAGAAGGTCCGCGCTTTCCTTTGCGATGGTTTCGGCGACGGCGCGGGTGGCGATGCGGCCGGACGCGCAAGCCGGCGTGCCGGGGCAGGCGGCTATGCGGGTGCGCGGATCGGCAGGGTCGGTGACGAAGCCGAGAGCGGTGGCGGAGGATTGGAGAGAGGAGGGGGCGGAGAGGCCGAGGAAGAGCAAGGCGCGGCCGGGTGCGAGGCGGATTTCGGTGGCGCCGAGGTGCAGCGCTTGGGTGGCGAGATCGATGAGGTTTTGCGCCGGCATGCTGCCGTAGGGCAGGGCGATGCCTAGGGCGTGGGTGTGGGTGAGAGTGAAGGTGCCAATGGGGCTTCTTGTAGGTTGCTGCTCTACGGCGCCCCCCTCTGTCCTGCCGGACATCTCCCCCTCTAGGGGGGAGATTGCCTTGTCACCGCGGCTTTCGCCAATTTCCAACGCTGAAAGTGGAGAGCCGGCGCGGGAACTGCCAATCTCCCCCCTAGAGGGGGAGATGTCCGGCAGGACAGAGAGGGGGGCGAAGGAATGCCAGCCTGCGAGAGAATCGCGCTGCCGCTCCGACAGATCCCGGGTATGCGCCTCGCGACCTTTTTCGGCGACCATCCGCAGAGCCGCCACGGCAATGTCGCGCGCCGCATTTTCATCGACCGCCGCGAGCGGCTTCGCACTCCGCCCGTCGCCGGCAATCGACACGCTCCACCAGATGCCCGCCGCAGCCCGCACCGCCTTCAGCCTTAAATCGGCCGTCAGCGCATCCATCGTCAGCTGCCCACCTCCATCGACAACCACCGACACTTTCGGCCCCAGCCGCGGCGTCAACCCGGCCTCTTCAATCGCCGCCCTGATCCGCTCCGCCACCGGCCGCGGATCGGCGTTCTCTTCCGGATCGATCCCAGCCAGCGGCCCTGTCTCGACCGGCACCCCCGTCCGCACTTCGATCCCCAGCGCATCTACTTCGTCCGCCAGCAGCCGGGCGCTTTCCGCCGTCAGCCCGCGGATCTGCAGGCTGCCGCGCGCCGTCACCTCCATGATGCCGTTGCCGTGGCGCAGGGCGGATTCACCGAGCCCGATCAGCGACTTCGGCGAAATTCCTCCAGCGACCGGGTTGAGCCGCACCAAAAGGCCGTCGCCGGTCTGCATCGGGGCGCTCAGCGCCGGGCAGGCGCCGCGGCGCGAAAACGCGTTCATGCCGCCACCTCGCTTGCCTGGGCTTCGGCGATCAAGGCCGCGAGATCGTCGTCGACGGAATTCCTGAGCGGATGCCAGAGACCGCGCCGACGCGCGGAGAGAAGCCGCTCGGCAATGACCTTCGCCGCCGCCGGATTCTCGCGCAGCAGGAAGGCACGGACGTCCGGGTCGCCAACATAGGCGTCGTGCACCGCTTCGATCAGCGCGCCGGGAATCGCATGGGTGGTTTCGGCGAAGCCGACCAGGCGGTCGACCGTTTCGGCGAATTCGGACGCTCCGCGCGGGCCGTGGCGCATCTGGCCGGCGATGAAGCGCGGGTTGACGGCGCGGGCGCGGACCACGCGCGATACCGCTTCTCCGACCGAACGCGGCTTCGGCTTCTTCGGGTCTGTCGTGTCGAGCACGATGACGTCGGCATTCCGGCCAAGTGCTGCAAGGGCGGCCGAAAAGCCGCCGATGAAGGCGACGTCGGCCGAGCCTTCGAGGATGTCACGGCCCGGGTCGTCGCCGGTGTGGACGAGAAGATCGGCTTCGGCGATCCGGCCTTCGAAAGCGCCGGGCGCGGAAATTGCCTCGCCCTCGGCGCCGCCATAGGCGTGCGAGGTGGCGTCGAGATAGGCGCGGCCGATCTCTTCGCGCGCGCCCCATTCGCCGCGCGACAGCAGGTCCTCGACGCCGGCGCCATAAGTTCCCGGCGAGGTGCCGAAAATGCGCGGGCTGATCTTCCCCTGAGCCCGCGTCGCCGCGGCGAGCGGGTTCTCGGTATCGTCCTCGTCGCGGCTGGCGACCGCGTTGGCGGCGGCGTCGATCAGCGCGATCTGGGTCGGGAACATGTCGCGGAACAGGCCGGAGATGCGCCAGGTGACGTCGACGCGCGGGCGGCCGAGCGCGGCCGGCGGCAGCACCTCGATGCCGGTGACGCGGCCCGTCGCGCCATCCCATTGCGGCCGGCAGCCCATCAGCGCCAGGCCTTGCGCGATCTCTTCGCCGCCAGTGCGCAAGGAGGCGGAGCCCCAGAGGTCGATGACCAGCGAGCGCGGCCAGTCGCCATGGCTTTGCATATAGCTGCGCACCACTTCTTCCGCCGCCGCCTGGCCGAGGTCATAAGCGGTTGGCGTCGGCATGGCGCGCGGATCGGAGGTGAAGAGGTTGCGGCCGGTGGGCAGCACATCGGAGCGGCCGCGCGCCGGCGCGCCGGCGGGGCCGGCCTTGATATGGCGGGCGTCGAGCGCGGCAAGCAGGGCTGCTTTTTCCGCGTCCGCGCTTTGCCGGCGCAGCGGATCGGCCTCGTCCTGCGGGGCGCGGCCATAGACATGCAGCCCGTCCTTGACGGCGAAATCCTTGAGGTCGCAGAGCCAGGCGTCGATGCGGCGCAGCGCTTCGTCCGGAGCGTCTGCGCCGGCAACGCCTGCTTCAGAGGCAAGGCCGGTCCTTTGCGCCGTCTCGACAATCAATTTGGCCAGACGGTCGCGGCGGCGGCGGTCGAGCCCGTCGGCCTGGGCATATTCGTCGACCAGCCTTTCGAGCTTTTGTTGCACCTCGTCGAGACCGGCGCCGGTCAGCGGCGGCGGCAGATGACCGAGGGTGACGGCCGAAATGCGGCGCTTGGCTTGCGCCGCCTCGCCGGGATTGGAGACGATGAAGGGATAGATGACGGGCAGCGATCCGGTGACGATCTCGGGGAAGCAGGTTCCGGAGAGGGCCACCGTCTTGCCCGGCAGCCATTCGAGCGTGCCATGCGCGCCGACATGGATGATAGCATGCACGCCGAGCGATTTCTGCAGCCAGAGGCCGAAAGCGATCAGCTCGTGGCGGGGAGGCAGCGTCGGGTCGTGGTAGTCGGCGCGGCGATCGGCAGAGCGGCCGCGGTCGGGGGCCAGCGCCACGGTGACGTTGCCGAAGATCGCGGCGCGGAAGGGATAGTGGTTGTAGGAGCTGGCCTGCGAAGGTAGGCGTTCTGTCACCCCCCTCTCTGTCCTGCCGGACATCTCCCCCTCAGAGGGGG
>NZ_VFWS01000280.1:0-1833 GCF_006443065.1 Mesorhizobium sp. B1-1-5
CGAGGCGCGGCGCGAACGCCGCCAGCCGCACGGCGTCGAACAGGGCGCGCGTGCCGTCGAGATTGACGCGGTAGCCGCGATCGAAATTGGCTTCCGCCTCGCCCGATACGATGCCGGCGAGATGGAACACGACGTCGGGCCGCGACGCGACCAGCCTCTCGGCGGCGCCCGCCTCGGCGAGATCGCCGGTATGGCTGTGGATGCTGACGCCATCGATGGCCGGCGCCTGTGGCGGTACGATGTCGTGCAGGTCGAGCGCGGAGATCTTCTGGCCGCGCAGCCTGCCGTCCTTTGCCAGCCGTGCAATGAGCTTGCGGCCGACCATGCCGGCGGCGCCCGTGATCAGAATGCGCATGTCGAACTTCCCTTATTTGCTCTGATTTTTGCGTTGGCTGCGCGCGCGCAGCCAGAACACCAAGAAAAACGCCAGCACGAACGCGGTGCCGAAGATGCCGGCGAGCACGGTCGAAAGGCCGCCGAGGGCCAGCATGATGTTTGGCAGGAAATAAACGGCAATGCCGAACAGCAGCATGATCGACAGCGCGGCGATGGCGGCGTTCTTGGTATCGCGATCCATTATGCTGTCCCGGCGTGGCCAGGGGTCGTCGAGCTCGGATTCAAGGCGCTTGGGTTCCCTGCGTCAGTGATGGTGGCCATGATGCAAAGCCGCGTCATGCCCCTGGTGGTGATCATGGTCATGACCATGGTCGTGCTCGTCGCCGTCGTCGGCGCACTGGCCGAATTCAGGTTCCACCGTGGCATGGCTGATGCCATGCTCCGACGCAAGCCGCTTCTTGATCGCGCTGACCGCCTTGGGCGCGTCCACGCCCTCGTTGAGGCAGGCATGCAGCGTCGCCATGCTGCTGGTGCCGTCGATCGACCAGATATGCATGTGGTGCACCTCGCGCACCCCCTGGACCGTCGTCGCGATGTCGCTGGCGATCAGGTCCCGGTCGAGGCTCGGCGGCACCCCTTCGAGCAGGACGTGGGCGGCCGCGCGCATCAGCGACCATGCCGTGGACAGGATCAGCAGCGAGACCAGCACCGACAGGATCGGATCGATCGGGGTCCAGCCGGTCGCCAGAATGACGATCGCCGCCACGATTGCCGCGGCCGAGCCGAGCAGGTCGCCGAGCACATGCAGTATGGCGCCGCGCATGTTGAGGCTCTCACGGTCGCCGCCATGCAGCACCAGGAAGGAGCCGATGTTGACCAGCAGGCCGAGGATCGCCACCACCAGCATCGGCCCGCCCAGCACCGGCGCCGGCGTCTGCAGGCGCTCCCACGCCTCGTAGACGATCCACAGCGCGATGACGAAGATGGCGATGCCGTTGGTGTAGGCCACCAGCGTCTTGACCCGGCCGAAGCCATAGGTCAGGCGGACGGTCGCCGGCCGGTCCGCAAGATGAAACGCGTACCAGGCAAGGCCGAGCGCAATGGCGTCGGCAAGCATGTGGCCGGCATCGGCCAGCAGCGCCAGCGAGCCGGTGAAAAGACCGCCAAGCGCCTCCGCCACCATGAAGCCCGCCGTCAGGCAGGCCGCGATCAAAACGCGCTTCTTGTCGGTCGAGCCATGACTATGCGCGCTGTGGCCGTGCCCGCTGTGGTCGTGCCGGCTGCCGTCGTGCCGGCTGTCGTCGTCACTGTGCGCCAATGGCAAACTCCCATGCCCGGATTCAGCTCAAGCGCCGAATTCCGCGCGAAAATCCTCGAGCCGTCGTTTCTGCTGGCCGGCACCGTCGAAATTGGCCGGATCGAGCCACGCCTCGTAGGCTTTGCGCAAGGCCGGCCATTCCTTGTCGATGATCGAATACCACGCCGTGTCGCGGTTTT
>NZ_VFWS01000281.1:0-1831 GCF_006443065.1 Mesorhizobium sp. B1-1-5
ATCAGTGTGGTCGCCCTCATCGCGCCGGCGATCGCCATGGTGATGCCGCTGGCACAGCAGGCGGTGATGAAGCCGGCCTCGCCACCGGTGAGGCGCGCGACGACGGCGCTTGCGGCGCGCTGCAGATCGTCCATTTCCACCCATTGCGATGCCATTTCCGACATGGCGCTGATCGCTTCAGGCACGATGATCGACGCGCCGAGCGACGTCATCGTGCCGGAGACGTTGATGATCGGGCGAAGGCCGAGCCGTTCGCGGATCGTGGTGTTGGAGCCGGTGTCTGAATATGTTTTCATGTGAGCAATCCCGTGGATGACAGATCAGGCAGCGATCTCGACGACCGCTTCGATTTCGACGGTGATGTTTCCGGGTAAGGAGCCGACGCCGATCGCCGAGCGGGCATGCCCGCCGATCGTGGCGAAAACGTCGGCGAAAAGATCGGAGCAGCCATTCACCACTTTGGGGTGGTCGCTGAAGGTCGGCGTGGCGTTGACGAAGCCGAGCAGCTTGACGACGCGCACGATGCGGCCGAGATCGCCGGCGGCAGCATGCATGACGGCAAGCAGGTTGAGGCCGGTGAGGCGGGCATGCTGATAAGCCTCCTCCACCGTCACATCCTCGCCCACCTTCCCGGTGCAGAGCGAGCCGTCGGCCCGCAGCGGTCCCTGGCCGGACAGGAAGATCAGCCGGCCGCTCTCGGCATGGGTAACGAAGTTGGCGATGGGCGTCGGCGGCTCGGGCAATGTGAGGCCGAGTTCGGTGAGCCTGGTGTAAGGCGTCATGGAAGAAGGCTCCTTGGGATGGTGTCAACCATCCAATGTCAGAAATGCGAGGCGCGGAAGCGCGCCAGGAAATTGCGCAGACGCTCATTCTCGGCGTCTGCTGCGAGAATCTCCTTCGGCGGGCCGACCGCGCCGACGCCGCCATCGGCCATGAAGACGATGCGGCTCGAGGCGTCGCGGGCAAAGGCCATCTCATGCGTGACCATCACCATCGTCATGCCGTCCTCGGCGAGGCTGCGCACCACTTCAAGCACCTCGCCGACGAGTTCCGGATCGAGGGCGGAGGTTATCTCGTCGAGCAGCAGGATTGGCGTCAAGCCGGACATCTCGCCGGTCAATCTGGCATGTGACAGGACAATGCCGACAAGCAACGCTTTCTGTTCGCCGGTCGAACACAGCGCCGCCGGCATCGCCTTGGGTCGGTGCCGGACCACGAGATCGGAGCGGTGCGGGCCCTCGAGCGTGCGCCCGGCGGCGCGGTCGCGGTCGCGGCCCCCGGCGAGCGTGCGGCGGAACCGCTCCTCGACGTCGACAGCTGGCGTGGTGGCGATCTCGGCTTCCAGATCGCCCGACAGGCCGATATCGGCCTGCGGAAACGGGCCGCTGTCGGGCAGCCTGTCGATCATGGCGGCCAGAAGGCGCACCATTTCGGCGCGCGCCGCGGCGATCGCCACGCCTGTCTCGGCCATCTGCGTCTCGATCGCCTCGAACCAGCGTGCCGCGCTCGGCCGCACCCGGGTCGCGGATGACCGGGTCGAGCGGCAGCAGGCCGAGGATGCGCCTGGCATAGATGGCGTAGGGATCGCGACGCAGCGTCTCGATCTCGGTGACCGAGAAATGGGTTGGACGCAGCGCGACCGGCGGCTTCGGCTGCGGGCGCGGCGCGAAATCCCGCCGCGGGCCGGTATCGAGCGCGCGCGCCCAGGCGATGAGCTCGTCGCCGCGTTCGGCAAGCCTGGCTGCCTGGTCCTTGCCGATATAAGTGAGAATGCGCTGCAGCCAGCGCGAGGGCACGGCGGGCGCGTCACCGGCGCGTGCGGAGCGCGACA
>NZ_VFWS01000282.1:0-1826 GCF_006443065.1 Mesorhizobium sp. B1-1-5
GCCCTGCTTGCCTGGGCCCGGTCAAAGGTGGGCGGCAAGTCATTCCGGCGCTGGTGTTTCAAGGTCGAGGGCATCCCCCCGAACACCGGTAGAGATCGGAAAAACCGCGCCTTGCAGCAAATTTCGGCCATTCTCGCCCGCAGGACGTCGCAGAATAGCGAAACGGCCGAAATCAGGCTGTTGCACCACACCCATGAAATCAGCGATGTTTCGGCTACGCTCGCAGAAGATGCGGGAGAACGAGACCACCTCAATTCATGGATCGCCGACGGCGCATTCGCCAAGATCCTCTCATCCGAAAATGACGATTTCTCTTGGGCAGCCAAGCGCAATGAAATGCGCCGGCAGCGGGAAGCGCAGCGGCGGAAGGCGGCTTAGGCCAAGTGGTCGCGATCTATTGTAGCGATCACGCCCTCAAGAGCCGAAACTGACCGCTTCGACCTCTCAACATGGGCGGCGGTCATGTCAACTCGGCCCTTGGTTGGGTCGATGGTCCACATGCTGGTGATGCCGGCTTCGGCGTTTGCGATGAACCGGCGCTCGTCTTCGAGGTTTTCGACAAGCTCGGCTCGGAATTTGTTCCAATCGTCTTTCGTGGGGGCCATGGTTCCCCTCCCAAGTGAAGGCGGGCACCAAACCACCAAAAGCCACCATGCGCAAGAAAGCAGAGGGTTTCTTGACCAGCAATAAAAAGGCCAAGGCCTCCCCGAACAAGGGAGGCAGGCCGCCGGCGATAAAGCCTGATGCCAAGACGCTGAAGACGATACTCGGTCTCGGCAAGATCCAGGCGACGACGCGGGAATGCGCTGCCGTCCTTGGTGTGTCGCATCAAACCTTGATTGCCACCATGCAGCGGCATCCCGAGATCGGCGAAGCGCTGGAGGTCGGCAAGGAGCAGGGCAAGGTCTCACTCCGCCGGACGCAGTTCGCCTTGGCTGCGAAGAACGCCGGCATGGCCATCTTCCTCGGCAAGAACATCCTCGACCAGACCGACCGGCAGGACATCAATTCGTCCGTGACGGTCGATGTGACAGTGACGGACGCGAGGTCGAAGCTTGAACGTCTCATCGCTCGCCAGGCTGGCGCCGGAGCAGATACAGGCAGCGCTCGCAAGCCTCACTGACGACGAGTGCGAAAGCCTGCTCCATGATTGGAGGTTTCTCGCCCGGCCGAACCAGATCGCCCCGAGTGGTGATTGGCAGACATGGCTTGTTCTCGCTGGCCGCGGATTTGGCAAGACGCGATGCGGTGCCGAGTGGGCGAGGGAGCAGATCAAGGCTGGTGCCTCACGCCTTGGCCTCATAGCACCGACGGCATCAGACGCTCGAGACGTGATGGTCGAGGGCGAAAGCGGCATCCTTGCCGTGTGCTGGGCCGGCGACAAGACATTAGATGGCGATCTACTCGGCCGTCCGTCCTATGAGCCGTCCAAGCGGCGGCTGACATGGGCGAACGGAGCGATTGCCACACTCTTCTCGGCGGAGGAGCCGGAGCGCCTTCGTGGTCCCCAGCATGACGTGCTGTGGTGCGATGAACTGGCGGCATGGAAGTATCTTCGTGAGACCTGGGACATGGCCATGTTTGGCCTGCGTCTCGGTGATCGCCCGCGCACATGCATCACGACGACGCCCAAACCGCTGCCGCTGATCAAGGAAATCGCCAAGGACGCGCGTACGGTGCTGACGAAGGGATCGACCTTCGACAATGCCGGCAACCTTGCGCCGACCTTCCTGAAGGCGATCAAGGACAAATACGAGGGTACCAGGCTCGGCCGGCAGGAGTTGAACGCCGAGATCCTCGACGATTTGCCCGGCGCTCTATGGACG
>NZ_VFWS01000283.1:0-1824 GCF_006443065.1 Mesorhizobium sp. B1-1-5
CCGCAACGGCACGCCCAAGGCCGGAGCCGACGGATCGTTGCGCCAGAACGATCAGCTGGTAGGCTCCATCGGCCTGTACAATTTCGATCCGGGTGAGAATTTCGTGCGCTACGGCAATTCCGGCATCGTGCCGGCGCGCACGCCCGAGCCGGTGACCGATCGCGCCGATATCGGCGTCGCCCAGGGCTTCGTCGAGGAATCCAACGTCAATCCGGTGCTGGAGATGACGCGGCTGATCATGGTCCAGCGCGCTTTCGAGAACACCGCCGCCCTGATGCGGCAGACTGATTCCTCCACCGACGAGGCGATCAAGACGCTCGGCTCGAAGTAGCATGTCGCTCGACCAGCCAACCCTGCGCGCACCCGAAAGACTGCCCCAGCCAACGCCGGAAGACCGGCTTGCCGCGCTGGAGCGGATATGGCGGCGCTTCAGCGATGCCGAGGGACTGCTCAAACGCGGCGGCCTCGTCACCGAAGTCACATCGACGCATTACAAGGTGCGCGGCCTTTCGGATTTCGCCAGGCTGGGCGATCTTGTCGAACAGCGCGGCCATGCCGGCACGCGCCGCGGCGAGATCGTCAAGATCAGCCGCGACGAGATTGTCGTGGCCCCCTTCGAACGCAGTGCCGATGCCGGCATAGGCGACGCCGTTTTCCGTCGCGGTCCGCTCGCCGTGGCGCCGCATGCCTCGTGGCGCGGCCGCACGATCGACGCGCTCACCCGGGCGATCGACGGTGGCCCGCCATTGATCAGGGGCGACGGCATGTCCGGGGCCGCCACGCCCGGCGCCATGGCGCGCCAGCGCGTCGGCACCGCCTTCATGACCGGGGTCAAGATCATCGACATTTTCACGCCGCTCTGTTTCGGCCAGCGCATGGGCGTCTTTGCCGGTTCCGGTGGCGGCAAGTCGACGCTGCTGGCCATGCTCGCCGGCGCAGACGCCTTCGACACCGTGGTCGTGGCGCTGAGCGGCGAACGCGGCCGCGAGGTCCGCGAATTCCTCGAGGACACGATCGGCGACAGCATGGCCAAGACCGTAGCCGTCGTCGCCACCAGCGACGAAAGCGCCATGATGCGCCGGCGGGCGCCGGACACCGCGATGCGTGTCGCCGAACATTTTCGCGACCAGGGCCACCGCGTGCTTCTGGTGCTGGATTCGATCACCCGCTTTGCCCACGCCCTGCGCGAAGTGGCGACGGGAACGGGTGAGCCGCCGGTCGCGCGCGGCTATCCGGCTTCGGTTTTCACCGAGCTGCCGAAGCTGCTCGAACGCGCCGGGCCGGGAGTGGAAGGGAAAGGATCGATCACCGCGATCATTTCCGTGCTGGTCGACGGCGACGACCACAACGATCCGGTGGCCGATTCCGTGCGCGGCATCCTTGACGGCCATGTCGTGCTCGACCGCGCGATCGCCGAACAGGGCCGCTATCCGCCGGTCAATCCGCTGTCGTCCATATCACGTCTGGCCGGCAAGGCCTGGAGCGTCGAGCAGCGCGCGCTGGTGACGCGGCTGAAGTCGATGATCTCCCGCTTCGAGGACACGCGCGACATCCGCCTGCTCGGCGCCTACCAGGGCGGCGCCGACGTGGAACTCGATATGGCGGTGCGCCAGGTACCCCTGATCTACGAGGCGCTGATGCAATCGCCGAAGGACCGCCCGTCCGCTGATCCGTTCTCCGATCTCGCCCGCCATCTCAAGGGAAAGCAGAATGCCGAACAAGGGGACTGAGCTCCAGCATACCGAGCGTATCCTGCGCGAAATGATCGCTGAGGCGAAAGCCGAAGAAGAGATCGAAGCCAGCCGCAACTCGGCCATCGACGGG
>NZ_VFWS01000284.1:0-1815 GCF_006443065.1 Mesorhizobium sp. B1-1-5
ACGCTTCAAGCCATTTCCCGACCGCGTCTCTTCACGCTTGACCACAGCTCGAAGCAAATGTGTGCGCACGCTAGCCCACAAGGGGAGAAGGGGTTTATGGCTTGCGGATGAAGGCGGCGCCGAGGATCGGCCCCGGCATGCCGTCCTTGCCGACCGACTGCAGCAGCACCGCGCAGCCGCCCTTCTTGGCGATCTCGGTCATCGGCAATTCGTAGCGCTGCGCCTTGCCGTGCCACATGCCGGCGGTCTGGATGTCGGAAACGGCGTTCCAGTAGGTCAGGCTGCGGCCGCTGTTCTCGCCCTGGCCGATCTTGACCATCTGCGGCGGATCGAAATAGACGATCACCACATGGGCGTCGGTCGGGCCGTTGCCGGCATCGCCAGCGTCGATCATGACGCGGTCGCTGGTGCGGCTCACCTTGATGGCGACCCGCATGCCCTCGCCGGTCCGGTCCATCCGGGCCAAGGCCCCGTCGACATCCTTGCGGCTGGCGCCGTTGACGTGGCTGCGCCCATTGATGACGGCTTGCGGCGTGTAGACCGAGCGGCTGCCGAAGGCGCGCATATAGTCATATTGGCGCTCGGTGTTCTCCTTGGTGCTCAGCGTGTCCTGCCAGCCGAGGTAGTCCCAGTAATTGACGTGGTAGGCGAGCGCGATGATGTCGTCCTTGCCGGCGAGCTCGGCGAAGAGCTCGTCGGCCGGCGGACAGGAACTGCAGCCCTGGCTGGTGAACAGTTCGACCACGCCCAGGGGCTTGTCGATTTCGGCGTTGTCGGTCCGCGGCTTATCCATCACGGCCTTTCCGGGCTCGGCTGCAAGGGCCACGCCGCCCAACGCCGTGAGGGCCAGCGCCAGTGCCGCAAGCCGCAATCGTCCTTGAATTGCCATGACTTTCCAATTCCCGCCGGTGACGCCGACCTTGTTCTGATTGCTAAAATGTGTGGCAGAAGCGCCAGTCAACGGGAAGTCACGTTGCGGTGAAATTTTTGCTGTTGCAGCCGCAGGCAAGCGCGCAATAGGAGGGGCGGTTGCATTTCAAGGCACGGTTCGATTCGGGGGCAGCATCCTCACCATGTGGCAAACTCTCCTGACGCCTGTCGATCTCTATTGCGAACGGACGGGGCCTGGACTTTGGGCGGAGCCGGCCAATGCTTTGACCAACCTGGCGTTCATTGCCGCGGGACTGTGGGGCGTCTGGCAGGTGCGGCGCTACAAGACCGGCACCTTCGCCGAAGTGCTGGCCTGGTGGGTGGTGGCGATCGGCATCGGCTCGACCCTGTTCCATACCTTCGCCAGCAAAGGCACGATCTGGGCCGATATCCTGCCGATCGCCGGCTTCACGCTGGCCTACACGCTGTTCAACCTGCGGCGCTTTCTCGGCATGGAGTGGGGCAAGGCGATCCTCGTCTTCGTCGCCTTCTATGTCGTCGCCGGCCTGATTGCCTTTGCCGTGCCGGACTGGCTGCGCCAGGCTTCGAACGGCACGACGAACTACCTGCCGCCTTTCCTGGCGCTCGCCTTCTTCGGGGCGTGGGTGGCGGCCACCGGCAACCGGGCCGGCTGGTACAATCTGACCGGATCGGCGATCTTCGTCGTCTCGGCGATCTGCCGCATGATCGATCCGCTGGTCTGTCCCAGCTTCCCGCTCGGCACGCATTTCCTCTGGCACGTCTTCAACGGGCTGATGCTGGCCGTGCTGCTGGCGGCGACGGCGCGGTTTGGGAAAGGTAGGGCAGTAGGGAGTAGGGGAGTAAGGGAGTAGGGGAGTAGGGCAGGTTGCCCGCTCGATCTGCTTCCCCTACTCCCCTACTCCC
>NZ_VFWS01000285.1:0-1800 GCF_006443065.1 Mesorhizobium sp. B1-1-5
AATATGCTGCTGGCCACCCCTGCGGCGGCGATTCCGGCGCCGGCCTTCAACAATGAGCGTCGGCTGACTGTCATTACGTTCTCCTCCTGATATTTTTAGACCAGCGCATTCGGGCCAGCGCATTCGGGATTGTTTGGATCTGGGCCTGAACAGCGAAACTCATTAATCGTGATCGCCGCAGAGACTTGGCCGGCCGGAGTATTGCAGCATTCGCTCGCGCGACAACTGAGAAGATGTGATCTCGGTATAACGTTTACTCAACCCAGGCATGGCCCCACCGCTCCACTCGATCGTTTCCAGGATCCACCTGAAACAGTTGCGGCTCCTACTCGCGCTGGGCGAGCATGGCTCGCTCCTCAAAGCCTCGCAGCAGGTCGCGTTGACGCAACCGGGCGAGCAAGGCATTGCAGGAAATCGAGACGACCTTCGGCACGCCGCTGTTCGTTCGCACCAACCGGGGCCTGGAGCCCAATGCCGTCGGCCATTGCGTGATCCGCTATGCGCGCCTGATCCAGACGGATCTCGCGCACCTGCGCGACGAGATCGTCGGAATCATGCGTGGCCAGGGCGGGCGGGTGGCGGCCGGCGTCATCATGGGCGCGGTGCCGCTGCTCACCGATGCCATCTCCGCGCTCGTTGCGCGGCAGGCCGACTTGTCCGTCGAGATCGTCGAGGACACCAGCGCCGCCCTGCTGGCCCAGCTCGAAGCCGGCCGGCTCGACCTGGCGATCTGCCGCACGACCATCAGCCAGGCGCCGCAGGTCTACGACAGCGTGAAGCTCCAGGATGAAACGCTCGCGGTGATCGCGAACGTCGGCCATCCGCTGCGACACGCGAAGAAGCTCACCCTGCAGGAGCTGGCGCCATACCGATGGGTGGTATACCGCGCGAACATGCCGATGCGGCTCTTGCTCGAACGCGAATACCGCGATTGCGGGATCCGGTTCCCGCAGCACCTGCTCGAGACGACCTCCGCTTTTGCGACGCTGGCGCTGCTGCAGGCCAACCCGTCCTTCGTGGCCCTGGTGTCGATCGAAGTCGCGCAGTTCTTCGCGCACCGGCAGATGACGCGCATCCTGCCGCTGGCCCTGGCGTCGCGAAGCGAGGCCTATGAGCTCGTCACCCGCAAGGGGGCGTGGGTTCCGCCCGCCGCCAAACTGCTGATCGACGAATTGGTCCATCGCCAGTCCTGAGCATCAGGTCGGCGCGACCGCGCCGGTCAGCGCTGTATCCGCCAGGGTGCCGCATGGGCAAGGCGATGGACCTGGCCAGCGGGGCCGAGGGGGGCCGTCCGTGCGCGCCATGACCGAGCGGCTCGGCTTGCCGACGGGCTTGGCCCAACTGGGCGTGGCGCGCTATTCCCCGACATCGTCCGGGCGCCTTGAAGGACCACAGTCACCTGACCAACCCGCGCGTGGCATCCGACACCGGTTACGAAGCGATGCTCGAAGCCAGCCTTTAGGAAGCAAGCACACTATGTTCAACAACCTCATCGGCGGCGAGTGGGTCGAAGGCCCTCGCGTCTCGCGCAACATCAACCCCTCGGACACGCGCGACGTCATTGGCGAGTTCGCGCAAGCCGAGGCGGCCCAAGCCAGGCAGGCCATCGCCGCAGCCACCCAGGCCCAGTCCGCCTGGGGCCTGTCCACCCCGCAGCAGCGCTTCGACATCCTCGACGCCGCCGGCGCCGGGATCCTGGCGCGCAAGGCCGAACTGGGCGACCTGCTCGCCCGCGAGGGAGGCAAGACCCTGCCCGAGGCCATCGGCGAGGTGGCACGGGCCGGCAACATCTTCAAGTTC
>NZ_VFWS01000286.1:0-1795 GCF_006443065.1 Mesorhizobium sp. B1-1-5
AGGCCAGCCACTGGCTGATCTCGCCGAGCAGGGCCGGTCTGTTCCGGGGATACAATGTGCCCGACGGATCGGATTTCGACGCGAGGTAGACCAGGATCGCCTGGGCGTCGCGCAGGATCAGCCCTTCATCCTCGATGACCGGCAGCTGGCCAAGCGGATTGAGCTTCAGGAACCATTCCGACTTGTGTTCGCGGCCGGGGTAGAAGTCGACCGGCACTGTCTTGTAGTCGATGCCGAGAAAACTCATCAGCAGCCGCAGCTTGTAGCAATTGCCCGAAAGTTCGTAATCGTAAAGCGTGATCATCGGGAGTTCCTAAACGTCGAGCACGAGGCGTGCCGATTTGGCGCGCGAGACGCAGGTCATGATCCTGGTTCCGGCCTTGCGCTCGGCATCGTTGAGGTAGACGTCCTGATGGTCCGGCTCGCCTTCGATCACGGTGGCGACGCAGGTGCCGCATGCGCCCTGCTCGCAGGACGACGGAACATCGATGCCATTCTCGCGCATCACCTGCATGATCGTCTTGCCGGCCGGCACCTGCAGCGTGACGCAGGAGCGCGCCAGCGCTACTTCGAAGCTCGAACTGTCGTCGATCTTGTTGGTGTTCTTGAAATATTCGAAATGGATGGCGGTATCCGGCCAGCCCTGCTCGGCGGCGATCTTGCGCGCGGCTTCCAGCATCGGTCCGGGACCGCAGATATAGAGATGCATGCCGTCCCGGTAACCGGCGAGAATCCCTCGAAGCTCGGCGCCGGTCGCGTCCGGCGACAGCCCGAGATGCGGCTTCAGCGCATCGCCGAGATGCTTCAGCCGATCGGCGAAAGCGAGGTGTTCCTGCCCTTGCGCAAAATAGTGCAGTTCGTGCGCCAGTTCCTGGTTCTTCAGCGCCTGCGCCATTGCGAGCAGCGGCGTGATGCCGATGCCGCCGGCGACGAACAGCGTCTTGATCGCGTCACGGCGCAGCGGGAAATTGTTGCGCGGCTCGGAAATCGCCAGCACGTCCCCCTCGCGCACAGTCTCGTGCATGCATTTCGAACCGCCCTTGGAATCGCGCTCCAGCTTGACGCCGATGATGAAGCTGTCGGTTTCACCAGGGCCGTTGGTGATCGAATACTGCCTGATCTCGCTATTGGGCATATGGACGTCGATATGGGCTCCAGGCTGGAACGTCGGCAGGATGCCCTTGATCGGGCGGAGCTCGAAACCGGCAACGCCGTCGGCCGCCTGCCATTTCCTGGCCACGCTGACGCGCAGCGCCGCCTTGCGGCCATGCGCGGTCACCTCGGGCATTTCGGCGAGTTCGGCCGACACCCTTTCGTAGATCGGCTCGATCGGCGCGGGCGCCGGTGCGTTCGCGACGTCGCGCTCGACCTCGTCGCGCAGCTTGGAAAGCCGCTCATTGTGGTGGCGCAGGATGGCGATGCGGGCGGCTGCTTCGACCTCCTGATCGAGCACGCCACGGATCACCGAACGGTTTGAATCAACCGGCTGCACGAAGAACACGCCGCGCGTCTCGGCACCACCATCGTGCGAGTGAAGCGCCACGGCAAAATCCCGCGCGGCCTCGATGATGGTTTCCGCGCCCTCGCCTTCGATCGCTGCGTTGGGCTGAAAGCGATAGGCCTTCAGCCCTTCGACGACCTTGTCGGCCGGCGCGTTGACCGCGATGCCGCGCAAGGCGAGCAGCTTGCCTTCGGTCAGCGCGGCAACATCCGGCACCTCGCCGCGAGGCTCCTCGGAGGACCAGACCAAGCCGTAGCGCTCGACCCCGGGGAAGGTGCGGTTGGTGATGGTGCG
>NZ_VFWS01000287.1:0-1793 GCF_006443065.1 Mesorhizobium sp. B1-1-5
TCCATGAACTACCGAAGGTGACCATCATAAGCGTCGCGCATCGCGCCGAGCTGGAAGCCTTCCACAGCCGCAAGATCACATTGGAGCGGCGCGAGGGCGGCGCAAAGCTTGTCAGCGATATCAATCTTGTCCCGCGCAAGGGCGGACGGAACCTGCTCAGGCGCGCCTTGTGGGGCTCCGGCGCTGCGGCCCAAAGGCCGCGCGAGCTGGAGTAAAACCGACTTCGTCCCTCCTCAGCGCCCGCTCAGCGCCGCGACGCGGTCGAGGGCGGCGCCGAGGCCTTTCAGGGAGACGGGGAAGTTGAGCTTGGTCTCGGCGTCGGTGATGACGTTGAGCGTCAATACGCCGCCCGCCTTCAGCTTCTGCGCCAGCGCGCGGTCGATCGGAAACTGCGCCACGCATCCGTTCGGCAGGCAGGTGCGGAACCGCAACTGGCCGAGGGGCGGCTGGTCGTCGATCTGGATCGTCACGCCTGGGTCGAACAGGATGCCGAACGGCAGAAGCAGGGTTCCGGTCAATCCACCCTTCGGTCCCGCGCGCAGCTCCACAGCCAGCAGCCTCTGGCCGTTCTTCTGCGTCTGGTCCTGCGAAACCGAGCAGGCGCGTGCATTGTCCTGGATGGTGCAGGCCAGGCTCCAGTCCTGATAGGTCTCCTGGAGCGACGACGCGCCGTTTGGAAGCGTGGCCGCCTGCTGTTGTTGCGCACAGGCACTCGATGCGGGCAGCGCCGCCGCGCAGATTGCGGCCGCCTTCAGAAGAACAAATCTGTCAAACAACGATTGCGACTTTCTCTTTCGGGGTTCACGCGCATGGCCCCGAAAACCGGATGGGATTTTCGGGGCCGCGGGCATGGTCATCTGCCTCACGCAGCGTGCAAAAGCAATTCCAAAGCGCGCCGTGTGAGCGCGGCGCGCTTCAGGTACAGACCCACTCGCGGACCTTGCATTCGGTTCCCGCCGCCTCGCAGGCATGCAGAGCGAGATCTTCCGCGTCTTTGCGGGTCTCGGCGGAGTTCGCGCCCCACGGCGTCAGCCGGTCGCTCTGCTTCTCCTTAGCCACAGCTAGGGCACCGCAGCGCTTGTAGGGAAAGCCCGTCTCGTCGTCGTCTGTCCAATGGCGATGATTGCGGAACA
This sequence comes from Mesorhizobium sp. B1-1-5, assembly GCF_006443065.1. Lineage (NCBI taxonomy): Bacteria > Pseudomonadati > Pseudomonadota > Alphaproteobacteria > Hyphomicrobiales > Phyllobacteriaceae > Mesorhizobium > Mesorhizobium sp. B1-1-5. Next base: position 1,134 of record NZ_VFWS01000287.1, read on the forward strand.
CCGTGACAACAGTGCAGCCCTTGCCGCCGGCGTTCTCGCAATATTTCATCGCGGCGTCCTTCGCCTCCTGGCGCTTGTCGGCGCCCCAGAAGAAGCCGTGCTTGGTATCGATGCTGGAATAGGCGATCGCCCCCCAGATGCCCTTTTCCTCCTTCGGCTCAGGCTCCGGCGGCGCCACAAGGTCGGCCGAGACAACCTGCCCGCTCCACAGCAGGGCCATGCACAAAACTGCCAGATGTCGCGATATCATGGTCTGCAATCCTTTCCAGGAGCCCTCGCCCATTCGCCTATCCCGGGTCTCACTTCGACGCCGACGCGATGGAAATCACCACGCAGCTATTGCCGGTCGGCAGCAGAAGCGCTTCGCCCGAATTGCCGCCCAGCTCATACACTTCTACCTGGCCGAGATGGTCGGTGATCTTGCTGCCTTGCGGAAGAACGGACGGGATCTCCGAACACGGGCTGGCGAACGGCGCCACCCGCACCATCGCGCCTTCGCAGCCGGAAGTGGTGGGCGATGCGAAAACCACGCCGGCGGCCGGTCCGCTGTATTTTTCCGTCGCATACTCCATGCCGACGAGGGCCTGCACGGCGTGCTTGTCGGCGGCCTGGTCGTTCCACAAGGATTTGACGCTGTATTTCGAGCCCGTCGTCAGCACC
>NZ_VFWS01000288.1:0-1786 GCF_006443065.1 Mesorhizobium sp. B1-1-5
CTCGATCCGCACGCCAATCCTCGAGAAGGCGGCGCGTGGCGACAATGGCAGCGACGCCGATGTCGAAGAAGCCTACAGGCGCTTCGGCGCCGCCCATCCGCTCGGCCGTATCGGCGAGCCGGAGGAAGTGGCGGAACTCATCGCTTTCCTGTGTTCATCGAAAGCCGGCTTCTGCACCGGCGCTGACTACAAGATCGATGGCGGCCTCACCGCTGGCATCGGCGTCAAGTAGGGCGACATGAAGATCGGACTTGGCCTCTATCGCGATTCGCTGACGCCGGAGAATTTCCGTTTTGCCCGGCAGGCCGGCGCAACGCATGTCGTTGCGCATCTCACCAACTATTTTCGCGGTCGCGATCCCTCGCTGTCGGCCGGCACCGAAACGGATGGCTGGGGCGATTGTTCGACGGATGGATTGTGGAGCTACGAGGATTTCACCGGACTGGTGAAAACCGTACGCGACAACGGCCTGGAGATCGCCGGCATCGAAAACCTGTCGCCGCGCTTCTGGTCCGACGTGCTGCTCGGCGGCCCCGACCGGGCGAGGCAGCTCGAAGGACTCAAGCGGCTGGTGCGTGACGCCGGCCGGGCCGGCATTCCCTGCATAGGCTACAACTTCTCGATCGCGGGCGTGTGGGGCTGGCAGCGCGGGCCATTCGCGCGCGGCGACGCCATGTCCGTGGGGCTCGATTTGTCCGACATCGATCCCGACCTGCCGCTGCCCGACGGAGTGGTCTGGAATATGCGCTACCGGCCTGGCCGAGCCGGCGCCGCGCCTGTCAGGGTCTCGCAAGAAGAACTGTGGGAACGGCTTGGTGTCTTCCTGCGCGAAATCGTACCGGTGGCCGAAGAGGCCGGCGTCGTGATGGCTGCGCATCCGGACGATCCACCCGCCGAGGCGCTGCGCGGCACGGCGCGCCTCGTCAACCGGCCGCAGAAATATGACCGGCTGATGGATATCGTCGACTCGCCCGCCAACGGGCTGGAGCTCTGCCTCGGCTCGCTGCAGGAGATGCCGCAGACCGGGGAGATCTACAGTCATGTGCGCCGTTTCGCGCGGCGTGGCCGCATCGGCTATATCCATTTCCGCAATGTGCGGGGCAAAGTGCCGAAATATCACGAAACCTTCGTCGACGACGGCGACATCGACATGGCCGAGATCGTGCGCATTCTGCGCGACGAGAATTATCAAGGCGTCATGATACCCGATCACACGCCTGAGATGGCCTGCGACGCGCCATGGCACGCCGGCAAGGCCTTCGCATTGGGCTACATGCGCGCACTGGTGCAGAACGCCGACGCGCTAGGCCCGGTACGAAGCCGGGCACCCGACATGGCAGCGGAGTGAATAGGGGACGCACGACTGACATTTTTCGAGCCCGAAGGCGCCGCAAAAGCCCGCTTCCGATGGAGAGCGGGCTTTTGTTAGTCGGCTCGGTTCCTAACTCAGGATAGCGACAATCTCATATGAGTTCGGATCGACAATAACAATCCTGCCATCGGCCAGGAGGAAATATTCATAGCTCTCATAGGCAGGAACGATTTCGACGATCCGGTGCGGAAGTCGATGCAGCCGCACCTTCTGCTTCGGCACTTTCACGCCGACCGAAATGTCCACGTCGAGATTCGAGACCGGTTCCACCTTCGTCTCGCGGATGACGTTGGTGATTTCGGTCTTCTGCTCGACGGATATATTGTTGATTGAAGCGGTTGAACTCTGGTCGGTAGTCGTACCGGCCTTGCCCTGCGCTTGCTGATCGGTAGTCGTACCGGCCTTGCCCTGCGC
>NZ_VFWS01000289.1:0-1784 GCF_006443065.1 Mesorhizobium sp. B1-1-5
CCAACAGCCTGTTCGCCGCGAGCGGGATTACGCTCCCGATTTTTTTCGTCAGTATTTCCCGAATATAGAATTTTGTTTCTGGAATGTGTCTGGCGGCGCAGCCTGTGGGCTCCGCCGACAGGCTGAGCCCACAGCGCCGATGAGCGGGAGAAATTTCGGTACGGGGCCGCAGACGCAACCGGCTTACATGGGCGGGACCACGCCATTGTTGCCGACCACGACGCGGTTGGCACTCAGCGTGCCGTCGGCGCCGCGCGTCGCGGTGACCACGACGGGCGCGCCGGGCTTGAGATCGCCCGGCGTGGCCGGCGCGAAGGTGACGACCGGCGTCTTGTCGGGGATTGAGATCTTCTTTGTCTGGCCGTTGTCATAGGTCAGCGTCACCGCGCGGCCATTCACGTCGGTCACGTCGGCGACGGTGCCGTTGGTCATGCGGCTGTTGGGCTTGAGGTCCCAGGCGCGGTCGCCTTCGCCCATGCCTTTCAAGGCTGCGGGAAACACCACGACCTCGAGCGCGCCGCTGCCGCCATCGGCTTTCGACACGGATGCTATGCCGAGGAAATCGCCGAGCTTGATGTCCTTTACCGACGCGCCCGCGACGCCCGATATCTTCCATCCGGCAGCGAGCTTGATCTTATCCATGCCACCCTGGCGGTTTTTCACCGTCAGCTGGGATTGGTCGGAACTGGCCACGACGCCGCGCACCCGCACCGTGTCTGCCGCCGGCGCGCTGGTTGCAGCAAGGCCAAGGCTGGAAAGCGTGCCGAGCACGATCATGATTGTCCGCAATTTCATCGCATCGATCCTTTCAGGAAAATGACAGCCGCGCCGGCAACGTCTTGGGTTTCGCGCCGGCGCAATTGAACCAACGAACGGGGTCGTAAAAATCATCGAGCGACGAGGTGATCAGGTGTTCAAAAGAACTTGATCGAGAGCGGTTGCGAGCGGCGTCCGCCAGGCATGGTTCACGATGCTGTGACGGCCAGTTTGTGACTTGGCAAATCACCCGCAAGCGGGCATGTTCTCGCCGTCTCAGGCAACACCATTTTCATCAAACTCTTTCAGCCAACGGAGTTGCCAATGCCATACAGTGCAAAGCGCGAACCCCTCCCGGAACTGGTTGCCAGCGAAGCCGGGCAAGGCCATAGCGCCCTCAGAACGATTCGGGAAACCAGGGGATACAGTGTCGAGGAGCTTTCCCTGACAACCGGTCTGTCGGTCGACGAAATCGAGGATATCGAGAACGGCAGGACGGCCGATCCGTCGCAACTGCGCCGTATTGCGTCGGCGCTTCGGCTTCCTCAGGAGGCGCTGCTCGGCACGGCCGTGCAGGCGCGGGCCGCGCAAGACCGCCCCGCGCTGTAGCGCCAGTGCCATGCATGTTCGAAAACCCGCCGGGGACCTTGGCGGGTTTTCTGTTTGCCGTGACTGAAGGCTTCGGCACGTGTTTATGGACGCGCCGGCCTAGCTTGCTGCTTCGTCATTTCGATCCGCGGGGTTTCGATGAGCTTGGAATCCGTTCGTGCCTTCTTTGCCAGCAAGGCGCCTGACATCGACGTGATCGTGACTGACGCGAGTTCGGCAACCGTAGCATTGGCTGCGCAGGCGCACGGCGTGTTGCCGGCGCAGATCGCAAAGACGATCTGCCTTCGCGTCGGCGAACGCACCATGCTGGTCGTGACCAGCGGCACCGCCAGGCTGGACAATCGCAAGTTCAAGGATCGGTTCGGCAGTAAGCCGCGCATGCTGGAGGCCGCTGAGGTTATCGAGGCAACCAGCCATCC
>NZ_VFWS01000029.1:0-46622 GCF_006443065.1 Mesorhizobium sp. B1-1-5
TCCTCTACCCCGTCGATCGGGGGAGAGGTGGCTCGGCGAAGCCGAGACGGAGTGGGGGTCGACCAGCGCTACATTAGAGCAATTCCAGGAAAAGTGTGAGCGGTTTTCCGCCCGGAATTGCGTAAAAACAAAGAGATAGTGCAATACACGCGCCAAGCTGCCACGCACGATATCGCCCAACCTGCGCTTACTGGTCGCCGTTGTTGCCCTTGGTCAGGATATCGTCGGCGAGCGAGATCGCGGTCCGGCGATCGGCCTCGCCGGCCGCGGCGAAAGCCTCTTCCTGCATGTTGCGAATCCAGGGCTGGTCGGCCGCCGGAGCCCGCGCCAGCGCGGCGGTCATCATCGCCAGGCCGCGCACGACCTTGCCGCTCTGGAACAGTAGATTGCCGAGCGTCGCCTGCGCGCCGGCATGGCCCTTCTCGGCGGCCAGTTGCAGCCAGCGGCCTGCCTGCTTGACGCTGGCCTTCACGCCACCCTCGCCCTTGAGGAACATCTGGCCGATTTCGAACTGGGCGTTCGGATTGCGATAGTTGGCGGCGGCGCGCATGTAATATTCCTGCGCCGCGACGTCGTTTTCCTCGACCGGGGTGCCGGGAATGCCCTTGCGAAGATAGTCGCCGAGCGCCACCAGCGCGTCCGACACATAGCTTTCTTCCGGCGAGCCGGGCTCGACATCCTGATCGACGATTTCCGAGAAGAACTTGAAGGCGGCGTAATCGTCGCGCGTCACGCCGTCGCCTTCGGCATACATGCGCGCAAGCTTCCAGGTGGCGCCGATCTGGCCGTTCTCGGCGGCGTATTTATAGGCCTCGACCGCCTGATCCTTATGGCCGCTCTTATAGGCGGAGAAGCCGAACTGGAACACCGCCCAGGGGCTCGACTGCGGCTTCACGCCGGTCTTGTCGTCGAACACCTTGTCGTCGAAGGCCATGGCCTGCCCGACGGCGCCCAAGGTCGCCAGAGCGACCAGTGCCGAAAAGACAGACGACCTCAACATCTCAGATGTCCGCATAGCAGTGCGTTTCTTTGGCCGCGCCCGGATGGGTCACCGCGCCGTCGCGGGCCGACCCTACGGCCTGCGCATATTTCCAGATCGCGCCGGACTGATAGTCGGTCTCGCGCGCCTTCCAATTCTTTGCCCGGGTCGCCAGTTCGGCGTCCGACAAGGCCACCTCGATCGTGCCTTTCACGGCGTCGATCGAGATCACGTCGCCGTCCTGGATCAGCCCGATCGGCCCGCCGACCGCCGCTTCCGGCCCGACATGGCCGATGCAGAAGCCGCGCGTGGCGCCGGAGAAGCGCCCGTCGGTGATCAGCGCCACCTTGCCGCCCATGCCCTGGCCGTAGAGCGCCGCCGTCGTCGACAGCATCTCGCGCATGCCCGGACCGCCGCGCGGCCCCTCATAGCGAATGACGAGAACCTCGCCTTCCCGGTAGTTGCGCTGCGTGACCGCCTCGAAGCATTCCTCTTCCGAATCGAAGCAGCGCGCCGGACCGGAGAATTTCAGTTCCGACATGCCCGCGACCTTCACGATCGCGCCTTCGGGGGCAAGGTTGCCCTTCAAGCCCACAACGCCGCCTGTCTTGGTGATTGGCCGATTGGCGGGACGCACAACATCCTGGCTTTCATTCCAGGAAACGTGCTCCATATTTTCGACCAAAGTGCGGCCAGTGACGGTCATGCAGTCGCCATGCAGATAGCCGTGGTCGAGCAGCGTCTTCATCAGGAGCGGAATGCCGCCGGCCTCGAACATATCCTTGGCGACATATCTGCCGCCCGGCTTGAGGTCGGCGATATAGGGCGTCTTCTCGAAGATCGCCGCCACGTCGAACAGGTCGAACTTGATGCCGGCCTCATGCGCGATCGCCGGCAGGTGCAGCGCCGCATTGGTCGAGCCGCCGGTGGCCGAAACCACGGTCGCCGCGTTCTCCAGCGCCTTGCGCGTGACGATGTCGCGCGGCCGGATGTTCCTGGCGATCAGCTCCATGACCTTTTCGCCGGAGGCGAAATTGAAGCGGTCGCGCATCTCGTATGGCGCCGGCGCGCCGCAGGAATAGGGCAGCGCCAGGCCAATGGCTTCAGCAACGGTCGCCATGGTGTTGGCGGTGAACTGGGCGCCGCAGGAACCGGCGGAAGGACAGGCCGCCTGCTCGATCTCGAGCAATTCGGCGTCGCTGATCGACCCGACCGAATGCTGGCCGACCGCCTCGAATACATCCTGCACGGTGATCTGCCGGCCGCGATAGCTGCCAGGCAGGATCGAGCCGCCATAGATGAAGATCGACGGCACGTTGAGGCGCACCATCGCCATCATCATGCCGGGCAGCGACTTGTCGCAGCCGGCGAGCCCGACCAGCGCATCGTAGCAATGACCACGCATGGTGAGCTCGACCGAATCGGCGATGACCTCGCGCGACACCAGCGACGACTTCATGCCCTGGTGGCCCATCGCGATGCCGTCGGTGACGGTGATGGTGCAGAACTCGCGCGGCGTGCCGTTGGCGGCCGCGACGCCCTTCTTGACCACCTGCGCCTGGCGCATCAGCGAGATGTTGCAGGGGGCAGCCTCGTTCCAGCAACTGGCGACGCCGACCAAAGGCTGCGCGATCTCGGCCGCCGACAGGCCCATGGCATAGAGATACGAACGATGCGGCGCCCGCGCCGGACCTTCGGTCACGTAGCGGCTGGGCAGCTTGGCCTTGGAAATTGCCTTGGCGTCCATCATCGTCCTTGCCGCACACCCCGCGGCCGGTCCCATCGCCGAGCCAACCTGGCACGCATCCCGGGACCTATCTCGGGTGCTCCGGGTTTATGGCGGGAAATGGGCAGTTTCCTCGGCAAGTCTTTTAGCGCGGGGGTTGTTCATAAACTGTTGCCAAAACGTCACAATCGTATTGGGCGCCGGTTCTGACGCGAATTTGCGACGGCGGGTCAAAGGACCAGGTGGATCGCCTGCCTGACAACGAAAAAGGCCGAGCACTGCCCGGCCTTTTTTCGTTGAACTCTCAGAACCTTAGAACTTGATCTTAAGTCCGCCTGAAACCGCCGTGACCAGATCGTTGCCGAAGTCGTAGCTGGCATCGTTACCGGCCACATAGCCATTCTTGTCAGTCAGGGTGCCGGAATGGCCACTCGTCAACACGCCGATCGCGCCGGCCAGGCGAAATTCGACGTTCGGGCGCGGTGTATAGGCAACGCCGCCGCCGAGCGTCCATGTGTCGCTCTGCGAACCGTAACCGTGCGAGGTGCCACGATCCCAGGTGAGCTGACCGGCGGCACTCCACTGATCGTTGAACTTGTGGCCAACACCGCCGCTGACCGTCCAGCCGTCTTGATACATCAGATCCAGGGAGGTCCATCTGATCGGCCTCGGAGAGGTCGTTGTACAAGCAGCAAGGCCTTTCGTGGCCTGCGAGCAGATTGGAATGCTCTGCAGAATGCTCCAGTTGACCCATTTTACCGAGCCGAACGCAAGCCAGCCGGGAGCTATACCGGACTGGACCTTCAATTCGACAGAATCCGGCATCGAAGCTTCGCCATAAATCGGAATAACCGGACCGCCGACATGGGTTAAATCAAGGGTACCTGAAATGTTGTCCAGCTTCACTTGGGAATTGTAGACGAGGCTGGCGCGTAAAGCGATTTCAGGAATTTCATAGGCCAGCCCAGCGCGCCAGCCCCAGCCACTGCTCGACAAATCTACGCGGCCAGTGCCGGAGAAATTCGGGAGGAGCGGTGACACAAGGTCTTCCTTGAAGCCATAGACTTCCTGATAAAACACGCCGCCAATGAAGCGAACCTGGCCTTTGCCAGCATCCATCTTATAGGAACAAGTGGTTGCGTAGTTGTCGCTGTTGATTTTAGTTTCCATGTTGGATTGCGCGCCGACCCACTGGCCGGGGGCCGTATGCGCCCCCCAAGGCTGAGAGTAGTCGAACACACAGTCGATCCCAGGCACGACTTGGGCCTTAACGCCGATGCGCGGCACCCAGTAATTCTCACTGTCTTTGGCACTAGTCGAGCCTAAGACGGTGCCGTCGAGCGGATCCGTATCCTTCGCGTTCTTGAGTTTGCGATCTGGCATCACATAGGTTGCTTCCGCTTCCGTAGCGAATGGAGCCGGATCGAACAGCAGATCAATATCGTAGCCACCGCGCTCGATACCGCCCGCATGCGCGGGTTGCATCGCGGCGCCGATCAAAGCGATCGAAAAGCAGCCTGCCCCCAGCAGCGCTTTGACTCGCGAGATGTTCATGGAAATCCCTCCCCGAAATACAAGTGGCTCAAGCTAGAGCCAATTCGGGTTAACGACGCAACAACGATTTCAAGAGTTGTACGTGTACATCTTGACAGCACCTATTTTTGCCATGGTCATCGACGCTGCAATCGGCGCCTAAATCACGCGAGCCGGCGTAAAACGATCGAAAAAACCCGGGGAAACTACCAAAAACAGGGCGAAAACAGCCGATTTTGGGGCTGGCGCCCCCCATTGTTACATTACGGCAACAATGCGGCGCAAACTTTCCGTTTACGTCAAAATTAACGTAGCGGCAGCCGCATTTTCGAGGCAGCTAACGCACCGGAAAGCGCCTTTGGAGTGAGGGCGAATCTTGCCGTTCAGCCCGCGTCGCGAACCCTGGTCAAAGCCACAGAAAGCTTCTCCTGCGCCTCGCGATATTCGGCGAGCTTGTCGCGCTCGGCCTCGACCACTTCCTCCGGCGCGTTGGCGACGAATTTTTCGTTCGAGAGCTTCTTGTGCAGGCGCGCGATCTCCTCGGTGACCTTGGCCAGTTCCTTTTGCAGCCGCGCGGCCTCGGCCTGGAGATCGATCAGGCTGCCGAGTGGCAGGCTTACTGTCGCTTCGTTGAGCACGATCTGCGCCGAACCTTTCGGCGGAGCATCGGCGAGCGCGATATCGCCGACGCGCGCCAGCCGCTTGATCGCCTGCGCGTGGCGCTCCAGCCGCTCTTGCGTCAGCGTGTTGGCGCCGATCACCGTCAGCGGCGCGATCGCCGCCGGCGGCACGTTCATTTCCGAACGCACCGAGCGGATGCCCGAGACAAGATCGACCAGCCAGTTGACGTCGGCAGCGGCCTCCTCGTCCTCGAAGTCGGGCGACGGCCATGCGGCATGGCAAAGCAGCGACGAGCGCTCCTTGCCCTCGCCGGCGGTCTGCGCCCAAAGCTCCTCGGTCATGAACGGCATCATCGGATGCAGGAGCTTGTAGATTTCGTCCAGCACGAAGGCGACGCAGGCCCGGCTCTCGGCCTTGGCGGCCTCGTCCGTGCCCATGAACACCGGCTTCAACAGTTCCAGGTACCAGTCGCAGAACAGGTTCCAGACGAAGCGGTAGGCAGCAGTCGCCGCTTCGTTGAAACGATAGCTGGTGATGCCTTCGGTGACGGCGCGCGCCGCCCGCGTCAGCTCGGTCAGGATCCAGCGATTGACCGGCAGCTTGGCGTCGTTCAGCCAGAACTCGTCGTTGCGCGCGACCTCGTTCATCTCGGCGAAGCGCGTCGCGTTCCACAGCTTGGTGCCGAAATTGCGGTAGCCGGCGATGCGCGCCGGATCGAGCTTCACGTCGCGGCCTTGCGCCGCCATGACGGTCAGCGTGAAGCGCAGCGCATCGGCGCCGTATTCGTCGATCAGCTCGAGCGGGTCGATGACGTTGCCTTTCGACTTCGACATCTTCTGCCCGTTCTTGTCGCGCACCAGCGCGTGCACATAGACGGTGTGGAACGGCTCCTCGTCCATGAAGTGCAGGCCCATCATCATCATGCGGGCGACCCAGAAGAAGATGATGTCGAAGCCGGTCACCAGCACGTCGGTCTGGTAATAGGTCTTGAGCTCCGGCGTCTGGTCGGGCCAGCCGAGCGTCGAGAACGGCCACAGCGCCGACGAGAACCAGGTGTCGAGCACATCCTCGTCGCGGGTCAGAATCTCGCCCGGCTGGAAGTTCTCGAGCTTATCCTCGACCCAGGCCTTCCACGGCCCTTCCAGCGCCAGGTAATATTCAATGGCGGCAGCGAGCGCCTCTTCCTCGGTCTTCTCGACGAAGACATGCCCGTCCGGTCCGTACCAGGCCGGGATCTGGTGACCCCACCAGAGCTGGCGCGAGATGCACCAGGGCTGGATGTTCTCCATCCAGTCGAAATAGGTCTTTTCCCAGTTCTTCGGCACGAAGTTGGTACGGCCCTCGCGCACTGAGGCGATCGCCGGCTTGGCGAGCTCGGCGGCGTTCACGTACCACTGGTCGGTCAGGAACGGCTCGATCGGCACGCCGCCGCGGTCGCCATGCGGCACGGCATGCCGGTGCGGCTCGACCTTGTCGAGGAAGCCGCCGGCCTCCATCAGCTCGACGATCTTCTTGCGCGCGGTGAAGCGGTCGAGCCCATCCAGCTCGTCCCACACCGCCTGGCGCTCCGGCGTGACATCGAGACCGGCGAGGAAGTCCTCATTGTCCTTCAGCTTGACGGCCGCTTCGACCGTCAGGATGTTGATCGCCGGCAGTTTGTGACGCTTGCCGACTTCGAAGTCGTTAAAGTCATGCGCCGGCGTGATCTTGACCGCGCCGGAGCCTTTTTCCGGATCGGAATACTCGTCGGCGACAATCGGTATCTTGCGGCCGACGATCGGCAGCACGACGTTGCGGCCGACCAGACCGGAGAAGCGCTCGTCATCGGGATGCACGGCCACGGCCGTGTCGCCGAGCATCGTCTCGGGACGCGTCGTGGCGACCGTGATGAAGGTCTTCGGGTTCTCGGGGTCGAACGTCTCGCCGTCGATCGGATAGCGGAAGTGCCAGAGATTGCCGTTCACCTCGTGCTGCTCGACCTCAAGGTCGGAAATGGCGGTGAGCAGCTTCGGGTCCCAGTTCACAAGGCGCTTGTCCTTGTAGATAAGGCCTTCCTTGTAGAGGGTGACGAAGACCTCCAGCACGGCCTTGGACAGGCCTTCATCCATGGTGAAGCGTTCGCGCGACCAGTCGGCCGAGGCGCCGAGCCGCTTCAGCTGGTTGAAAATCGCGCCGCCGGATTCGGCCTTCCACTCCCAGACTTTCTCGATGAACTCTTCGCGCGTCAGATCGCGGCGGTGGATCTGCTTTTCCATGAGCTGGCGCTCGACCACCATCTGCGTGGCGATGCCGGCGTGATCCATGCCGGGCTGCCAGAGCACGTTCTTGCCGCGCATGCGCTCGAAGCGCACGAGAATGTCCTGCAGCGTGTTGTTGAGCGCATGACCCATATGCAGCGAGCCGGTGACGTTCGGCGGCGGGATGACGATGGTGAAGGCTTCGGCCCCTTCCTCCGCGCCGGCGCCGGCCCGGAAGGCGTCTGCCTCTTCCCAGACTTTGGCGATCTTCGGCTCGACGGCTTTGGCGTCGTAGGTCTTATCAAGCATGGAGGAGGTCCGAACTGTCGGGAACAAGCGTCCGGTGTAAATCGGAAGGTCTTGGCCGAGTCAACCGCGAGCGCTGCGATCGCTTCCACAGATAGGCCCGCCGCGAGCAGCGACAATGCCGGCCGGGCGAGCAGCAGCGCTTCCCTGGAGCAATTCCAGAAAAGTGCGTAGCGGTTTTCCGTCCGGAATTGCGCCGAAACAAAGATTTTGAGCAGTTCGGCGATTCCGAGAAACGCTGAACCGCTCAAAGCAGCCTTAGACAAAAGCGCCGCCCCAGGACGGCGCTTGCCAACCTGCCTGTTGCGCCAGCTTACTGCGCCCCGCGCGCCACGCGCTCGATCTCCTCGCGCACCAGCCTTTCGACAAGCGTCGGCAGGTTGTTGTCGAGCCAATCCTGAAGCATCGGCCGCAGCATCTCCTCGGCCATCTCGTCGAAGCTTTTCTTGCCGCGGCTGGCAAAAGCATCGGAAAGCTCGCCAAAGGCCGCGGCGACCTGCCGGCCCGTATGCTCGGAAAGGATCGCGGGCCGAGCCGGCTGCACCTCCGGTTCGGAGGCCCGGGACGCGCCTGCAGGCACGGAAGCTTCAAACGTCGGCTCTTCCTTCTCGATCTCGGCCTTCGGCGCGGCCTCCGGGGCCCGGATGGCCGGTCTCGCGGTGACCGTGCTGCCGCCGACCGCCGCGATTTCGCGCCGCCAGTCGGCGACAATGGTCTCGGCCGTCTGCGGCGCATTCGCCGCGGCCGGCTTGCTCGCGGCCGCTTGCGCGCTCGGCGCAGCGCTCTCGAGCTCAACTGTCGGCGCAGTCTTCACCGGCTCGGGGCGGGCGGCACGCGGCGGCACCGGGTCGGTCGCCGCAAGCTGCGCCTGGACCTCCGCCAGCGTCGGCGGCTTGCGGACGTCGGCATGCAATTCGGAACGAAAGGCATCAACCTCGACAGCGGGCGCGCCAGCCGCGGCCGGCTCCAGATCCTGGCGCAGCTCGCCGGCCTCGGCCGGTTGCTTGCGCCCGGTGTCGCTGTCTTCGATGATCCTTCGGATGGAAGCCAGTATCTCTTCCATGGAAGGTTCGCGCTGCGCGCTGCTTGCCGTCGCCATCGTCACATCCGCCGCCCTAGTGACCTGCCCAAGAACTTGACCTGCTCAAGAACTTGACCCGTTCAAGAATTCCGTCCTGCCCGGGCCGGAATTCGAATCAATGGAGACAGCGTAACCGACCGATCGTCATCCGAGAATCCCCAATCTGGAGACACGTTCGATTTCAACAGATTAGGCGACGCGCAGCCTGACGAGCCTCCCGGAAAGACAAACGCCGCGCGTCCATCGGACACGCGGCGTTTGCAGGAAGCATGCTGTCGGCAATCAGCGCCCGTCTGGCGTGCGCAGTCCGATCCACTTGTCCTTGACGGCGTTGTAATGCTCTTCCGGCCTGTATTTGGTGACCGCCAGGCCCAGCCGATCCACCGACAACCGGCCCATCGCCTGGAGAATGGCATAGCTCGCCACCACCACGTCGCGCTCGGAACTGGCCTGGTTGATCTTGGCGGTGATGACCGCGTTCTGCGCGTTCAACACATCCAGCGTCGTGCGCTGGCCGACATTGCGCTCTTCGATGACGCCGTTGAGCGCCAGTTGCGCGGCATCGATCACCTGCCTGTTGGCAGCTACCGTTTCGCGCGCCGCGGTGTATTGCGTCCATGCCGTGACCAGAGCCTGGCGCACCTGATCGCGGGTGACGTCGATCTGGATGCGTGCCTCCGAAAGCGATTCCTTGTTCTGCCGCACAACCGCCGAGGTCCGGCCGCCCGAATAGATCGGAATGGTCAGCGTGGCGCCGATATTGGCCGAGGTCGAGGTGCCGTTGGTGCCCCTGATGTCGGGAACGGAGTGGCTGTAATTGTCCGAAACGCCGGCCGAGGCCGTCACTTGCGGCAGCAGCGCGCCTTCCGCCGACTTCACCGAAAAGGCCGCGGCATCGACGAGATGCTGTGTGGCAAGAATGGCGGGATGCTCGGCGGAAGCGATGGCCAAGGCCGAATCGACACTACCCGGCAGCAGCTTGCCCAGCGGCGAGGCTGGCCTGAGCTTGCCCGGTTCGTCGCCGACGATCTGGTGATAGGTGGCGGCGCTCGCCAGCGCCGTCGCGCGGGCAGCGCTCAGCTGCGCCACGGCCGTCGCGCGCGAGGCATCGGCCTGGGCCACGTCGGTGCGGGTGCCCTCGCCGACCTCGAAGCGCGAGCGGGCGGCGCGCGCCTGCTCGCTCAGGAACTGCAGGTTCTGCTCGGTCAGCACCGCGACCTGGCGGTCGCGAATCACGTCCATATAAGCGCTGGCCGCGTTGAACAGGATGTTCTCTTCGGTATTGCGCAGGCTTTCGACCGAGGCCTTCACCTGCGATTCGGCGGCAGCGACATTGTTCCTGGTCTGAAACCCATCGAACAGCGTCTGGTTGATCTGTATGCCGAAATTGCCCGTGGTGATGTTCTGGGTGGAGCCCTGTGCGTGGGTGCTGGTGTAGTCGATGCTGCTCGAACCGGTGACGGTCGGGCGCCAGCCCGACTTGGCGATGGCCACGCCCTCGTCGGTGACGCGAACGCCGGCGCGGGCCGCGTTGAGCTGCGAATTGTACTGGTAGGCTTTGGCGAGCGCGCCCGTAATGGTTTCGGCGGAGGCGGCCAGCGGCGAAAGCGCGGTGGCCGAAACAAGGATAGCTACTAAAATACTCTTGCGTAGAGGCGGCACGTTATATCCCTCATTCGTTTTGCATGGGAACCACGCCACGCCAACCTACCCTTACGGATCGGCTAGCGCCGCGTTGTTTATCGTTCCCCCGCTGACGGCCTCCCGGAAACGCCCGGTCAACAAATCAGCAACGATTGTCAAGCGCAAGCGATCATGACAGCGCCTTCGCTGCAAGGCAAAAACGCTCAGAATTCAAATGCGTGAGCACGTTCGAAGCCCGGTAGTGGCTTAATTGCCGCATTAAAGGCACGCCTTCCGGTTACAACCCCCCCTGCCTTGAAAAACAGCCGGGCCACGCCAGAGTTGCCCCGCCCTTCGACTGCAACCAGGCGTCCATCTTCCGCGAGCTGGTCGAGCAATGCCTGCGGCACTTCCTCGACGCTGCCGCCGATGAAGATGACGTTGTAGGGCCCTTTGGCAACCTGCCCTTGCGGCAGCGGCCCGGTGACCACCGTGACGTTTTGGCAGCCAAGGCTGGAAAGTGTTGATTTCGCGGTCTCCGCCAGCGCGGCATCGCTCTCCAGCGCGACGACGGAACGCGCGAGCCTGGACAGCAGCGCGGCGGAATAACCGGTGCCGCAACCGACATCGAGCACCGAATCGCTCGCGTCGATCTCGGCCAGCTGCAAAAGCTTGGCGAGCGGCGACGGCTCCATCAGGTAGCGTGCGCCGCTGCCATTGGCGCCATCGGAAATGCGGATGTCTTCGTCGATATAGGCCAGATCCTGCTGTCCGGCGCCGACGAAGGCCTCGCGCGGAACGGTCAGCATCGCTTCGATGAGCGGCGCGCTGGTCACGTCTGTGGTGCGGATCTGGCCGTCGACCATCTTCACGCGGCGTTCGGAGAAATCAGCGTTCATGTCCCAACAATCCGCTCCCCGCGCCAGGCGCGCGGCCAAAACTTCGACTGGAACCCCGCTCCGGCGCGATTGCGCTGGAGCCCGCAAGCATCTGGAGGCCTCGCCCGGAATCGAACCGGGGTGCAAGGATTTGCAGTCCTCTGCGTAACCACTCCGCCACGAGGCCTCGCAATGCTCCCGGCGTTCCGAGCGAACTCATTATGTTGGCGCTCAAAGGTCGTCAAGCGCTCGCGCGTCTTTCCCGGCGCTTTCGCAAGGAGCAGCCAAAGTGGTGATTACCAATCGGTTGTTACGGGTTCGGCATCGCCGCGGCGGAGCCGCCCCGTGCTCTCAGTCGGGCCGCCGCCGGCGTTCCCACCAGACGACGAAACGCCTCCGGTGGCGTCGGATCATGGCGAATTCATAGGATAGAACCAGCAGACCGAGCGGTATCATCCAGAAACCGAGAATCGGCAGAAAGCCCAGAAGCCCGCCAAGCGTAAGCAGCATGCCGATCGCGATTCGCCAGCCGCGCGAGCGCGGCATGGTGAACTCGCGGCCGAAGATCGAAATCTTCCGCGCCGGGGTGTTGTCATCATCCGCTGCGGTCATTCAAGCCAGATCCCATCTGCTGTCTGAGCCATGTCAAGACGATAACCGGCCGCTTTGTTCCGTGCCGGTGTGAAGCCCTTCATATGTGGGCGCGCCGAACGATGGCACAAATAGCCGCATCAAAAACTGGAAAAAAATTGCGAAATGCTTCTTTGCAAAGCCGAAAGGTGTTTGCTATAGGCTGCGCCACTCACGTCAGAGCCTCCGTTCCCCGGTAGCTCAGTGGTAGAGCAACCGGCTGTTAACCGGTTGGTCGCTGGTTCGAATCCGGCCCGGGGAGCCAATTCTTTTCAAGCGCTTAGCGTAGTTGCTGCCCAAGCGAAAGTTTTGGGATTTTGCCTTATGGCAACGATCTGGCAACAAAAGCGCGCTCGGGCCGATTCGACATAACCCCCTCCAAAATTCTGGACTTATGTCGTGGTTTGCCGTGATGGGCAGTGCTTAACCTCGCATCCAATTTCAACAGCTTGCGAGGCGCATCATCATGCAACTCATCCCCTATGAGGGCCTGAAGGCCAAAGGCATTAGCTACAGCCCTGCCCACATTTGGCGGCTTGTGAAGGCGCGGAAGTTTCCGGCTCCAATCAAATTGGGCGGCGGCGGTCGCAACATGTGGGTTGAGAGCGAGGTTGACGTTTATATCGCGCGGAAGATCGCCGAGCGCGATGCCCTGGCAGCGGCATAAGAAAAAGAGGCCGGTCCTGTTCAGACCGGCCAGTCGTGTGAGAGATTTCCAAAAAGGCAAATAATAATACCTCTCGCTCGTGCGAAGTCAACCCATCCTATAAGTACCGAGCGAAACATAATGGGCATCGACCAAATACCGGACGAGCTTAAGCAGCTAATTCAATTTTGCGTTTGGCGATATGAACCATTGCAAGGTGAAACAAAGCTTAGCAAAATTCCATATAATCCGAAAACTGGCGCGAAAATTTCCACTACCGACGCTCAGACTTGGTGCTCTTTCCAAGAGGCGGTTCAAGCCGCGAACGATGGCGCGAAATGGGCCGGCATCGGCTTCGTCTTCTCAGAACGGGACCCCTATTGTGGGATCGATCTAGATGACCCTTACGCGGTCAAGGATGACGGAACGCCGAAATTCCCTATCGAGAAACAGGCGGAAATCGCGGCGAGGCACAATTCCATCTTGGAGGCGTTCAATAGCTACGCCGAATGGAGCCCGAGCGGCAAGGGCGTACACATCATTATAAAGGCGGGAATTTCGAGCGGTCGCCGACGCGATGCCGTCGAAATGTATTCTAGCGGTCGCTATTTCACGATGACCGGGAACGTTTTCCGAGCTGCACCTATCGCTGAGCGCCAGGAACTCGCGAATACGCTTTGCCACGAAATGGGCCGCTCAAGATTGACGACCGAGGATGTCAGCCAATTGACAGCTACGGCGACCGAAACCGACGAGGCCACTTACAACATGGCCTCCAAGTCGGATAACGGCGCAAAGTTCCTGGCGCTTTGGAACGGCGACGGTTCGGTGCTCGATAGCGCGGACAAATCCGGTTCGGCCATCGATCAGGCGCTAGTGAATATCCTCCAATTCCACACGAAAGACCCGGCTCAAATCGAACGTCTTTGGCTCGCCAGCCCGCAAGGAAAGCGACAAAAAACGCAATCGCGAAAAGGCTACCGCGATCAGACCATACGGCGCGCATTCGATTACGAGTTGCCGCCAATGAACATTTCCGGCGTCCTGGCTTCCTTTAAACCGCCAATCCAGGCGGGGAGCCCACAAAGAACGGGGCCGATATCGGCGCGCGATCTTGCGAACATGGTATTTGCACCGATCAAATACATTGTTCCCGGAATTGTCGCCGAAGGGCTCTCGCTCCTGGCGGGTAGACCTAAGCTTGGCAAATCTTGGGCTTGCCTCGAAATCGCAATCGCTGTGGCTGGCGGCGGCAACTGTTTCGGCAACTTGCCTTGTGAGCGCGGGGAAGTCCTGTATCTGGCGCTTGAGGACAATCCCCGCCGCTTGAAGTCTCGCCTTCATAAGCTGTCCAATGCCGGCGCGCTGGAAATTCCGGATGGCCTTTATTTTGAGACGGAGTGGCCGCGCGATCCGGACGGCGTAGCGAAAATCCGCGAATGGCTGTCGCTGCATCCCGGCGCGAAACTCGTCATCGTTGACGTGCTTGCCGCATTCAGGGCGCTGAAAAAGTCTCAACAGCAACAGCAATACGACGCGGACTACGGCGCGATAAAAGGGTTGCAATTGCTAGCATCCGAATTCGGCATCGCGATCATTGTTGTTCACCACACCCGCAAGGACAGAGCGGAAATCGATCCTGTTGAAGCAGTGTCGGGCACGCTCGGATTGTCCGGCGCTGCCGATACGGTAATCGTTCTCAACCGCGACACCACGGGTTGCACACTTTACGGTCGCGGACGCGATATTCAAGAATTCGAGTTCGCCGCGCAATTCAACGCTGAAACTTGCCGCTGGCATTTGCTCGGGCATCCAAACGAAGTGCGGCGAAGCGATGAGCGAACCAAAATAATCGAATTCCTTAAATCGTCGGGGGGATCGAAGTCGCCGAAGGAAATAGCCGAGGCAACGAGAATGCCCGACCAGAACGTGCGGAAACTACTCGGGGCGATGGTTGAGGCGGGCGAGGTAATGAGAATTGGCGTCGGCAGCTACGCCTGCCCACCACCTGTGGGAAATGGTCTGTTCTAAAGATAGATCACACTCATCACAGTGATCACAGAGATCACAATGGTCACAGGCATCACAGTGATTGTGATCGGTGTGATGGGTGTTCACAGGTCCGGCCGCCAATGGGGTTCTTGCCAGTGGCTTGCGAAGGCTGAAACCGAAAAGGATGCCGCGAAATGAGAAAATGGCTTTTCGATGATAAAGCGCACGTAATTATTGCGAGCATCTTGGATGATGCCTCCGAGCATTTAATCAATTCCGGAATCTGTAAGCCGCAGGAAGTAGACGAATACATCGCTCTCGACTACATCGCTCAATGCTCAGCGGCGATAACTCACGGAGTTGTTTATTTAGAACACGACGAAATGATTGGCGCTGGAATTTTCCTAGACCGCTATTCCCGCAAAAACAACCGCCAGTTATTCCAGCGAAATTCCGACAGGTGCGTATCACAATTGGTCCGCAGTCCAAACATCTATTTCCCCGATTATCTCGCCCTGTTGCGGTTCGCATATTTGCGCGTCCTGAATTCGGTAAGTGATGCCGATATCCTTCGCGCGAGTGGCGTGTTGATGTTAGCAGCCGCGACATTGCCCGGTGTTCGCACGGATATTCGGCGCGAGTTGCGACGGCGCGGCTTATCGTATGATCCATCACTAATATCGGAGGATACGCTGCAAAAGCGGATCGGCCCCAACGGAAGCGTGACAATCGCCCACCGCCTAGCCGGGCCGAAATCGCAATTGATCCGCTAACCTGTGGGCAGGGAGGAAATTCCTCCGCTTTTTTTTCGCGGACCTGGAGGCCCATAGGCGCGCCTTTCGAGCGCGGATGGCTCCCAACTACCTCGCTGGCCCGAACACCTCTCCAGCGGCCCTGTGTGAGCCGAAAACGGGCGGCATTCGACTAAAATTTGCCCCATGCCTCCCATCCGGTAAGCAACCGGTTGGTCAATTTCGATACTTCATTGAAATTACTATATATTTTGCCAAAATGTACTCGGATTGACAGGATTGGCAACACCATGGCAACATTCGGCATAGAAATGGCCCGATTAGCCGATGAAAAGACCCGCGATTTCCTATTCACGACCGACCGCAAGCACTCGGATAGGCAACGGCTCCGCCTTGCTTGACGGGATCGATGGCCGTTCTGCCGGCGCTCGTCGCTATCGCGAATTGCTGTTCAGATTGAATGGCGAGTTGTCGCTAGAACTTTCCAAGACCGGCCGGCGCGCGACAGCTCAGCAAGACATATTGCTTCGCCGCGCGGCCTTCCTAGCCATGTGGTGCGAGAACACCGAAGCGAAGTTGGTCAACGGCCAAGATATCGACATCGACGCTTTCAACGTCGCGACCAACACATTGCGCCGAATCCTTATGGATGCCGGCCTCCCCCTCAATTGACATACGAAAGGAATTTCCGATGCCTACTCCCGAGAAACAGCGCGCTCCGTATCTCACTCCCGAAACCCGCGAACCACTAATTGACCTTGGCGTTGTCGCGACCGTTGGCGGTGACGCTCTCAGGGGCCGACAATATTTGGCGCCGGAATTTCAGACGGAGGCGGCGAAGGCTGATACCGTTGTGGCGCAAATGGCGGGAATGCATGACGTTCTCCGCACGGGCCTAGAGGGGTTGCAACGAACATTGCGAGTTCAAGACCCCGCGATGACGGAGGAAGCTAATTTCCTCGATTTGAACCGGCGAACCAATGGTTGGATAGAGGCTGTTGCTAATCAGGCCACAGTGGCAAGCACCCAGGCAAAAAGGACAAGCGAAGCTCTCGACAACGATATCCGTTCAAAGCTCGAAATCAGCGAAGGTCCGCGCTCGAACGAAATCCGCTCGCATTTTAAAGCGATGAAAAACGGCGATGGCCTCTCGCTTGCCCTGAAGGCGATTGAAGCCGGCGACAAGGAAACGACGGCCGCTATTCTCAGCGGTCCCGCCTATCTTTCCGGCCTCAGCGACGAACAGCAAAACATGCTGCGCAATCAGATGGCATTGAAGTTTGCGGGCGATCTCGTTAGCCGGAAAAACGTCATTGAGAAGGCTATGGCGGTCAATGACCGGGCCTTCAATGAGTTGCTGTTAGCCGTTGGTCAGATTTTCCCGAAACATCGTGTCGATGAAATCACGAAACGGATGCAGACGGCGAAAAAGGACAAGGACGACTTTTTCAAGCTTTAGATTGTCGGCGTCCAAAGCTCGGTCGATCCGGCTGGCGTTTGGTATCGGTTGCCACGACTGGCAATTGCTGAGAGCGCTGCGGCCCTGGTTCGGGTTGCGCGCGCGATGGGCTCACATAGGGCCTGTCTTCATACGACTTGTCATTCCGTTGCGAAATATCGCTGACAGCCGGACCAATCGAAACACTCTGAGTTACCAAGAAGCCGCTGCCTGCCGGTTGAAAGCCCCTCGCTAGCAGACGATTATAATGCCATCGATTGTAGACGAATATCCAGATGAAGCCCGACAAACCGAATGTCATGAACGCTGAGATTGCCATTGCAGCAAAACCCAGCAAATCACCGCGTATCAATGCCGGAAAGGGTCCAAAGAAAAAGCACGTCCAAGAAAACCCCTCGTAGCCAATCCGGTTTGACAATGTGGTGGGGTTTTGCAACCGCGTTGCAATTGCCATTTCGAATCCTCCGCCAGAAATCTCATTTCCCACAAAGGCCCGAGATATTAGCAGTCTCAAAAGAAGAATATGTTAATATTTGAACGCCCGACAGGATGCGCGGTTCATTCGCCGGAACAGGGCGCGGCTACTTCCTGATGATCCAATCCAGCAAGCCGGATTGAACCCGGTCGCACCCGGTTAATCATCGTCAAACAACGCCGTCTAGCGGCCCGAGTTGGGGACAGCCTTAGCGTCTTTTGGTGGCATCGGAGCGCGCGCCTCTTTGATGATGCGCAAGGCTTCCTCGATGGTGATACCGCACTTGCGGGCATAGTAGGCGGCTTCCGTTTGCACCTCGTCATCCAACGGTAGTGCAATAGTCTGTCTGACTTTGTGCTTCGCCTTCTTGCCCATGAAGCGAATCATAGCATAATCGGCTACCAATGTGTTACCCTACGGGAAGGAGGGCTGCTGATCGCGCACCGGCTAATGCAGTTCCTCTAATGGCTCGTCCTTCGGAAGAGGCGAGCCATTTTTTACGGGCTGGTCTGTCAAGGATGCCGAATTCATCCGCTGGAATACGACGGGACCGGTTCGCTAGTTTCCGGCCCACTTCGCGTCGATCTGGTCGCTATTGAGTTTTATGATCTCCCTAACCTGTCGAAGCTCTTTGTTGTCGAGATCGATGCCGGTTGCACGATGATAGAATTCGCGACTGAAGGCACTAAACGGCCCGTCGGGATTACCGGTAGGCTTCTCAGTTCCGAACGCAAGAAAGAACTCGAAAGCCTTCTCCACTATTCGCCGCTTGCCGGTTTTGCGAGGCGCTCCGTTGGTCGGCCGCGCGATGGATTGTCGAGCGCATTCCTCAATGTGGGCTAGCGTGTCGAGCAAGGCGGATTGCTCTTCCGATGTTCGATTTATCCCCCAGGCCTTTCCCATGAACTTGAAAGCTAGATGAGGATGGCAGTTGCCCGGCTTCGTTAGCGATTCAATCGAGCGAGCTAGAGCGCGGGCTTGGTCCGCCAATTCTAGGAGGAAATTATTGTCTTCGCTTTTCGGGGCTCCGATGAATTGATCCGTTTCAAAGGCGCTGAGAAAGCAATTTTGCAAAGTCAGCTCTAAGCCTTCATTGAACAAGCCGCGACCCTCGCTAGCTATCCAAGCGTGCAGCTTCTGCAATTCGCTGTCGAAAGTCCTTTCAGCCATTCCGCGCGCTCCGCAAGCTGACGACATTGCCGGGCGGCGGATTGACAATTGAGCGCAATTTCCCTGCCCACAGTTCATGAGCTTCGCGCATTTCATCCGCGAATTCATGTTGGTCATAGATACGAGCAATTCCCTTTTTCGCGTGGCCGATGACCATTTCCGCAATCTCTGTGGGAATGCGGAGCGACGAAAGGCGAGTGCGAACCGTACGGCGGATATCGTGCAAAACGAAATCTGGCAGAGTGACCTTTGCAGGATCGTCACCGCGCTTTCGGGCCATCGCCTTCAACGTGCGGAGCATCCGCGCATCAAGCCGCTCTTTGGCCTTGCTGAAGCCGTTGACGGGCAACACGCCGGCTGTTGTCGAAAATAGATGGTCGCCAGTGTGTTTGCCGGTCCAATGCGGAAGCGTTTTGAGGATCGAAAGCGCGTCATCGGTCAGCGGAACCATGTGGGATGCATCCGACTTGAAACGCTCGGGCGGCACCGTCCAAACCTTCGCACTTTTTTCGAGCTTGCTCCAATCTATCGGCCCGGCTCCGGGTTGCCTGGGCGACCGCAGGAGCCGCAGCAAGTCGGGATGGAATTCGGACCAACGGGCCTCGCCTACTTCGCTCTTGCGCTGCCCGGTGACAGCCAGGAGCCGGAACAGCGGGCCGTAGGGGTAGCCTAGGCGCTCTGTCGCGCGCCAGAAGGCTCCAAGCTCGGCGTCGGCTAGAACGCGCTGGCGGGGCTTCTTCTCCCCGATCAGGGCCTTTGGCTTCAGGCGGTCGCACGGCGACACCTTGAGGCCGTATGGCTGATTGATAGCCCAATTGAAGAAAGAGCGGATATCGGTAAGCACGTTGTGCGCGTGAGCTAACTTGCCTTGCTTCGTGAGCCCTCTAATCAGCGCCTTAACGTCATCGTCGCTGATATCGGTAATCGGTTTGTCCTTCCACAAAGGAAGGACTTCCTTCCTCAACTCATACTCGACAACTTTACCGCGCCGTTGCGTTTTAAGTTTCTCGGAAATGAAATCCTCAACGACGATCCCGAAACGCAAATCACGCTTGCGCTCGGCATCTTCTTTGGCTTTCCGCTGAGCTTCGCGCGGATCAATGTTCTGTTTGATGAGCTTGCGCCATTCGTCGGCGCGCTCGCGAGCTTCCTCTAGCGTGAGATCGCCTTTGCTGTTCTCGCGATATTCGCCGAAAGCGTGTCGCGTTGGATGCTTCGATCCGGGAAAGCGAGTGACCATTACGAATGTCCGGCGAAACTCGCCCTTGTCGTTTTTAGGGCCAACGCGAACCATGAGGTTTCGCGTTTTCTCATCCTTGACGTCAAACCAATTGTCGGCGGGCCGCAGCGCCTTTAATTCGCGGTCGGTGCTGTAGGATCGCTTTTCCATGCCTAAAGGCTCCCATGGCAACATCGTGGCAACATTTTTGACGCAATACCATGTTGCCATATGCAACGCAATGAAATGCGATGAAAGCACATGCCCTTGAAATCGCTATAGTTTATGAGAGACGGCGAAACGGTAAGAGCGGCGATACGATCCGGGCCTATACGGCTGTTAACCGGTTGGTCGCTGGTTCGAATCCGGCCCGGGGAGCCAAGTTCCACTCGGAACGCCTTATTTCTCGACGTTTCCAAGGCCAAGCCTTTCCCTGCGGTCCACATTCCGGCACGCTCGAGATTTAACATCAAGGCAATGTCCGTCAAGCGCGTCCTCGACTGTGCCGAAACCGTCTGATTGTTGTCTGTTTTCAGATGCTGGCGATTGCCGAATGAAGGTAGGCGCCCCGCCAAGTTTTCGTTTTGCCACAACGATCGAGCAGCCGCCGATCTGTCTCACATTCGTACCATCACGACGGACGACATGATCCATGCCGACCCGACGATCTGCATGAGCGACTGCTCGCCAAGACGTTGCGCCACACGCTGATTGCCTTAACATGATGCACATGAAGGGGGCGTTCGATATTGTCGATCTGCTGCTGCGCGGGGGTGCGGTCGCGCTGAACCTACTCGTTGCCGTCCAGTTCCTGCGATGGCCTGCGCAGCGGTTCGCGATGACTGCGGGAAGCCTCTTTGCCGTCTCCATCGCCGGCTACGGTCTCGCCTCGAGCGGCCACGTGACGGATGCGCTGGGCTTGCCTTCCGAGGCGCTTGTCATCGCGGCCGTGCTCGCTTCGGCGTTCTTCTGGTGGTTCGCGCTCGCGCTGTTTCGGGACGACTTCGCGTGGCGGCATGTTTATGCCCTGCCGCCCGGTCTACTCCTCGTATTCTACGGCATGCGGCAATGGTCAGAAGGACCGGGTCGCACCGCGGGCGAGCTGCTGCATCAGGTCGTGGTGGTGTTGCTGTTGATCCATGTGGTCAGCCTTGCGGTTCGAGAACTCGGGGACGACCTCGTCGATTCCCGGCGACGTTTCCGCGTCGTCGTCGCGCTCGTGCTGCCCGTGGTAGGATTAACCATCGCCGTGACGGAACTCTACAGGCTTCGTCAGCCGCTGCCGGAATGGACCGTCCTCGCTCAATCGTCGATGCTGGCGACACTGTCGCTTGCCTTCGCGGTCTGGACGACCGTGATCCGCCAGAACCTTTTCGTCTCCTCCCCTTCGGTACCGCAGCCGCGCGCCGATCGGCTCGGTCCTGCCGAAAGACTGGAACTCCAGCGCCTCCAGTCCGTGATCTCAAAGGGTTCCTGCTTTGAACCCGACCTTTCGCTAGGATCGCTCGCGCGCCAGCTCGCCCTGCCGGAGCACCGGCTGCGCAGGCTCATCAACAAGGGGCTCGGCTATCGCAACTTCGCGGCCTTCCTCAACGACCACCGCGTCGCGGAGGCCAAGCGCAGGCTGGCCGATCCGGAGCAAGCGCGCGAGCAGGTCGCCTCCATCGCCTACGGTCTCGGCTATGCTTCGCTTGCGCCGTTCAACCGAGCGTTTCGGGAACTGACCGGCCTCACGCCGAGCGACTACCGCGCGCAGGCGCTGGCGCGGCACGTCGATTCCGGAAATTCCTGATCGAATCTGGAAATCGCTGTGCGTCCGGTGATCGCGCGCAGCCCGATCCGCGCCCTTTGACCAACCATCCTTCCGGTATTCCACCGAAGGGAGCATCCGATGTCCGACACATGCCTGCTGATTTCGCTCATGAGCTACGCAAGCCACGTCTACCCCTATATTCTGCAGGGTGACCTTATCCGCTATGTCGCCGGGGCGGGCGGCACATTCCTGATCGTCAACACGCTGCTCGCCGGCTGGCTTGCCCGTCGAAGGATTCGCGACGAGCGACCGGACTGGCGCCAAATGGCGCGCGAGATCCTCGCGTCGCTACGGACTGTAGTCATCTTCTCGCTCGTCGGCCTTGCCATCGCCCTGTCGGAACGGCTGGGCTGGCTGGCGATCTACGGCGATCCGCTCGATCGCGGGCTGCCATATCTCGTGTTCAACCTCCTCGTGCTTATCGTCGCCCACGACGCCTGGTTCTACTGGTCTCACAAGATCATGCACCGGCCGGGGGTGTTTCGATGGTTCCACCGGCTCCACCACCGTTCGCACAATCCGTCGCCCTGGACATCCTATGCCTTCGACGCGAGCGAAGCGCTGGTCAACGCGATCTACCTGCCGCTGGCGCTGCTCCTGATGCCGACGAGCCTGCTCGCCGCGTTCCTTTTCACCGCCCACATGATGCTGCGTAATGCTGTCGGTCATTGCGGATACGAGATATTTCCTGCGCGCCCGAACGGACGGCCGTTGTTCGACTGGTTGACCACGGTGGCCCATCACGATCTGCATCATGCCAGGCCGCGCTACAATTTCGGACTCTATTTCACCTGGTGGGACAGGTTGATGGGCACTGAGGATCCGACTTACCTCACCGCCTTCGCCCAGGCTGCGGCCAAAGCCGACAAACGCCGACCGCAGGTTACACCGCAGCTACCGGCGCCTGCGGCGAAGGGTTAGCGGGAGCATTTTCATGGGCATTTATAGTGAGCTGATCCTGCCTCGCCTGGTCCACGGGTCGATGCGCAATCCCGAACTTCTCCCCTACCGCCGGCGCGTATTGGCGCCTGCGGAAGGCCGCGTGCTGGAGGTCGGCATAGGTTCCGGCCTCAACCTGCCGCATTACCCCGAGGGCGTGACCGAGGTCATCGGAATCGATCCTTCGGCCCGCCTCGCAGCGATGGCGCGGCGCGCCGCAAGCAGCGTCGCATTCCCGGTCACCGTCACGGAGCATTCCGCCGAGGCAATTCCATTGGCAACCGCCTCGGTCGACACGGTCGTGACCACGTGGACCTTGTGCTCGATCCCACGCGTCGGCCGGGCTCTCTGCGAGATGCGGCGAGCGCTCAAACCCGGCGGACAGCTGCTTTTCGTCGAGCATGGTCTTTCACCGGACAAATCTGTCCGCCGCTGGCAGGACAGACTCACACCGCTCTGGAAGTGCTGCGCTGGCGGCTGCCATCTCAATCGGCCGATCGGGAAGCTCATCGAAGATGCCGGGTTCAGATGCTCAGCACTCGAGACAGGCTATGCAAAAGGGCCGAGGCCAATGGTGTTCATGTATGAGGGCCGCGCATCGAACGATGGCTGATCGGCAAGCAGGGCGCAGTCCGGATATTCTGTTCATGGGAGGGTTAGGATAGGCGCCCGCCGGAAGCCCGCCGCCCTAATGGGAAGGCAGCGGGTTTAAACGGGCGGCAGCATTCCTGCGGAATCGACCGCCTCAACCGTCAGCCGAGCGCATGGGCATTATTCCATGGCGGGATAACGGTATGATGGGCTCATAGAGGAGAGGCTTCAGCCCCCCATCTTCTTGGCCATCGCGCAGAAGTCCGCGTGCGACTTGTTAAGTGTCGTGTCGCCGCAGTCTTTCAAAACCGCTGCACGCTCATCCGGCTTCATGGACATCCAGGCAGTCTTGAAATCCGCCTCGGTTCTCAATGTTTTCATGCCAGCGTCGGTGAAGAACGGCGACATCTTGGCCGGATCATCGAGCGCGGACGTATTACCGGCCATCGCGGCACTACCCATCATTGCGAGCGCAACTGCGCTCATGCAGAGCACCTTCATTTTCATTTGAATATCCTCCGGTTAGGTCCCAATGAAATGTGACCGTGACGTAAGAACGCGCAGTCATTCGAGACGTTCCCACACGTCGCAAACAAGCAAGGCGGTTACGCCCGAATTGCGGTGACGGTGCAGCCTTCACGTTGCTCCAGGAGCGCTGGCTCTGATCATTAGCCGTAATTCCGCCAATCTGAAGCCTGGCATCTGATTGAAGGCAAACAACGCAGAGAACGACGTTAGGCCCAACGGAATGGGCATTCAGTCCAAATTGCTGGTCTTCTCGAGGCCAAATAACCTCGCGAAGGAAAGGCAAGGGCAAATGGACGGGAAACGAGCGATTGCTGTCAAAGACTGGTCTTGCGCCATGAGTGACGAGATTGGCCGCGTGGTCCTGGCCATAAACTCGACCGAAGGTGAAACGACCTACGTTCTGATGACAACCTTCCAGGCGGCGAAAATGGCTCAGGAGCTGCGGTCGCCGAAGATGGTCCCCCGATACGACATGCAGCCAGGCCAGCCGCAAGGTTCCTAACGCATGATTGTTGAATTCGCAGGTCCGGCTGGGTCAGGCAAAACGACATTTGCGCATGCGCTCTATGAGCAGTTGCGGGCTCACGGACACCCTGCAAGGATTGTTCTCACTGACCGGCAGATTGTTCACCGATCCATGCTGGACCCCGGCGGCATTGTCACTGCGATGTGTCGAGTCGCTCGCGCGGCTGCACGCTCGATCGGCATGGCCTGTAGCCCATCCGCAAATGCCGTCGACTTCAGAATTCGCGCAAACCTGGTGCACACACTGCCTCCCACAAACGTGATCTGGCGCATCAGGCTAAGTCAATACGTTCTCCGCCTTGCCCGTGTATGGCGCCAATCTGCCACCAGCGAGGAAATTCTTATTTTCGACGAAGCCTTCGTCCAGGCGGTTTCGATGCTCGCCTGCTTCAGTGGAACAGCAGATGAGACGTGCCTTGCTCACGCGCTGGATTTCATCCCCGAGTCGGACGTGGTGGTTAGAATCGACGCCTGCGAGCAACTTCTCATCGAGCGGCTTGACCGGAGACAGAAGAGCCACACCTTTGCCGAGCGTTTGTTCGAAACCGGATTGGACAAAAGGCTTCAGTCGGCCACCGTCGTGGCGCGCGTATGCGGCTTGTTGACGGCGCGCGGCCGGTCGATCATTGACGTCGACGCCAACAATCAACGTGCACTAACGCTGGCGATCGACGAAATCGAAGAGGAAATCTTGGCGAGGTACAAACGCAGCTTGCACTCAGCAGCCTATCAGCCAATTCCGTTGGATTGATTGGCGGCCTGCAACGGACTTCCAATCACCGTCGGCGAAGACGGCTGCAGCCGCCAAACGTCTACACCCGCATGGGCAGTTCCGTCGCCGTAGTTCCAGGAACAGCCGTCGGGACTTATTGGCAAGGCGGGTCTTGGTTCCCACTGGCCGGCTAGGCATCCCCCATTTGTATGGCAAGAATCTTGGGTCGGCTGATAGGCTCGATCTCAGCCGGAGCGTTGCGAGCCTTGCTGGTCAGGCCCGGCCTGACTGGTTCTACCCCGCTAGCCTTGCCGGGCCGCTTCTCCGAGGTGACGGCCCGCTATCGTCGCCGGCTAGGCCTCGTCCCCTTCGATCCCGATGCTGTCCCCATCGCCATGGACCTTGTTCCGATCCCATTCGTTGGTTTTATCGGGCGGCAGCATCTCGGATTTCGCGTTGCTTGTCCTTGCGCGGCTTGGGACCGGGCAGATCGCGCGATGATCTAGGGTCGATTGAGCTTATCCCCGCGGTCGAACAGAATGCCAACGGTAGGCGGGCCCGAATGTTCTGTGGGATGCGGCCGCCCGACGGTAAGCGTTCGTCGCTGCTTGCCGGGCGTAAGTGCCGACAGCGCCGGCGCGAGGCTAGCAAGCCATGTGGCTTGGGAGCGCGGCGGTTCGCCGTCGATGTCCGTCGTCGCCTTCATTCAACAGTTCCAGCAGCGCGGTACAATCGATCAGATCGTGAAACTGGGCGCTTGGGTCAAGCCGAAGGCAGGAGCCGTAAGATCGCAGGCTTCGCAGCCCCTGCATTTTTTGCAGCCTCGCCCGACGTTCCGCTTCTCCCGGCAATGGCCGAGTTGAGCTCTTGTTCTTTTCCATCGGAGACTGCATGAGCAGCCCCTCCTTGAGGTTTCGGTCGCAGCGACAATCCTATAGCTCGCGCGGCGACGCTGCCATCATCTATTTGCAGGCCAATGCCTCCGGCGGGACTGAGGGGAATTACGGCGACAGTGCACATTTTTTCTATGCAGCGTGCCTCATTTTCCGGGTTCCAGAATCCAGGTGCGATGAGTTTCGACCAGTAGCGGTCATGGCAGCCGGCGCATGAAGATCAGTGCTGCGCCGAAGTCGGAAAAGCCGCACCAAACCGGCGATGACCGCCGATCCCAGCAGGAAAACAATTCCCTCTCCGAATAGGCGGTCGGAAGCAGGCGAACCAAGCTTGGCGTAAGATCGCGCAACTCCGTCCTATCCTTGGGCTCCGCGACGGATGCCATCGGCGAAAACTTGATGCCATGCGAGCACCCGCACGGACTGCCGCAGCCCCGTTGGCCAGAAAGGATCTTCCCTCACCAGACGGTCGACCTGCTCGCGATCTGCCGTCTCGACCAGCCACAAGCCGCCAGCCGGCGCACCGTCGTTATCGCGCAACGGTCCCGCCGCCTTGATCGCGGCCGCGTTGCGCTCCAGAAAATCGAGATGCGCCGGCATATGCTGCTGACGGACCTCGTTCGCCCGATCGAGAGCATCTTCGAGCAGGACCGCGAAGATCATCATTGCGTCTCCTTACAGATGGCAACGATGATACGCCGGCATGTGTGCCACTTCATCCGGGATCAATGCCGGTATAGGCTGCAAGAATGCAGCCTATAGATTGGAACGACCTTCGCTATGTCCTGGCCCTCGCAAGAGACGGCTCTTACGCGGCGGCTGCGCAGCGGCTGGCAGTAGACCCCACCACGATCGCACGCCGGTTGCGCGCCGTGGAGACGGTTCTTGGGGTTCGGCTGTTCGAGCGCGGCGCGGACGGCCGGATGCGCCCGACCCAGGCCGGCGAGATTGCAGCCAGGCGCGCCGAGGCGATGGAAACAGAGGCCGGCAGACTGGTTGAAGCGGTAACGGGGGCCGACGCTTTCGCCAGCGGCACGGTGCGCGTTACCGCCGTCCCCATCCTGGTCAACAGGGTCCTAGTGCCTGCTGCCGGGGAACTCGTCACCCGTCATCCGCTGTTGCGGCTGGAATTGATCGCGGAATCGCGCGGCCTGAACCTGACCCATCGCGAGGCAGATATTGCGCTTCGCCTGGCGCGGCCCGGCGACGATGCCGGCAAACGGGTGCTCGCCCGGCGCATCGGAACGCTCACCTACGCCGCCTATGCCTCAACGGCTATAGCGGCTGATCCCGCAAAGCTACCCTGGCTGACCTATGAGGACGGCATGGCGCGCCTGCCGCAAACAAGCTGGATAGCGGAAAACGCCCAGAAGGGCGGCGGAATCGCAGCCATCGTGATGAACGACGCCGAGGCGATCCTGCAAGCAGTGAAAGCAGGGCTTGGCCGTTCCCTGCTGCCTTGCATCGTCGCGGATCAAATGCCGGACCTTGCCCGCCTCCCCAACGGCGACACACCGCTTCCCGAACGGGAGATGTGGCTGCTGACACACCCCGATTTGCGTCATCTCACGCGCATTTCCGCTGTTCTCGCCTGGATGGAACATGCAATCATGCGGCTGGTGGCTGCTTCCCATCAGGAATTACGGTGACAGTGCACACTTTTTCTATGCGGCCTGCCCTCGTTTTTCCGGGTTCCAGAATCCACGAGCAATGGGCTTCGACCGATAGCCGTCATGGCAGATTTGTGAACTGGCGCCGCAATTCCCTGTCACCGTAGTTCCCCGTAGGCAGAACCCGTCACCGGCATCAACCCGATGGTGGATGGCGGTTGCATGGCGGGCTGAACGGCCGCCGATCGGACCAAGACCCGGCATCCGGCGACAGGAACCTTTGCGGAAACCACCCGTTGACCCTGCTGCGAGAGGGGTCGACGATATCTGGGATCCGTTGCCTTGGACGCAAAAACTGACAGAAAAGAGCGCGAAACCGCTCCCACGGAGGAACCGCGGGCTCAGCCCCGGTCCGATCGGCAGCAACGCCCGCCGGGCGACGACAAGCGCGTCGAAGACACGCCCGTCGAAGACAAGCGCGACGACAAGCGCGACGACGACACGCAAGCGCAAGACGCGCAGGCGAATGACGGTTCGTCCGACGGCAACAAACCCGGCCTCATCAGACGCCATCCCTATATAACGGCGATCGTCGCCATCCTGATCCTGTTGGTCATCGCGGCCGTAGTCATCTGGTGGATCAACGCACGGCACTATGAATGGACCGACGATGCCTTCATCGACGCCCGCACGGTGACGATCGGCGCGGAAATTGCCGGGCGCATCACCGACGTTGCCGTCACCGACAACCAGCCGGTCGAGGCCGGCGCCGTGCTTCTGCGCATCGACGACAGCGACTACCAGGCCTCGCTCAAACAGGCTGAAGCCGGCGTGGCGGCGGCGCAGGCCGAGATCGCCAACGTCCAGGCCCAGACCCAGGCGCAGAACGCCAAGATCGATGTCGCCGGGAAGCAGGTGGCGCAGGCGCAGGCCGCGCTCGAATTCGCCAAATCCGAGGACCAGCGCAACCGCGAGCTTCTGGCCAAGGGCACGGCGACGCAACAACAGGCCCAGCAGGCCGCTTCGACCTTGCGCCAGGATCAGGCAACGCTCGATGCCGCCAACGCCAATGCCGAGGCGGCGAAAAGCCAGGTTGCGGTTCTGCAGGCACAGGGCAAGAGCGCCGAGGCCAAGCTTCGGCAGGCCGAGGCCGCCGAGGATCAGGCCAAGACCACCCTCACCCGCACGACGATCACGGCGCCTGTCGCCGGTCATGCCACCAACATCACGGCGGCGAAAGGCACCTATGCGCAGCCCGGCCAGGTGCTGATGATGTTCGTGCCCAAGGACGTCTGGGTGAAGGCGAACTTCAAGGAGACTCAGCTCGACCTGATGCGGCCGGGCCAGCCCGTCGACATCGCCATCGACGCCTATCCGGAAAAGACCTTCCATGGCCATGTCGACAGCGTCCAGGCCGGCAGCGGCACGGCGTTCAGCCTGCTCCCGGCCGAAAACGCCACCGGCAATTTCGTCAAGGTGGTGCAGCGCGTGCCGGTCAAGATCGTCTTCGACCAGCCGCCCGGCGTCTATCTCGGTCCCGGCATGTCTGTGGTGCCGACGGTCAAGGTCAGATGAGCGATGCCGCAACAGTCCAGGGCGACCAAAGCCGGTCGGCGGCCGGCGGCCGTAATCCCTGGCTTATTGCGATCGTCGTCTCGATCGCGACCTTCATGCTGGTGCTCGACACCTCGATCGCCAATGTCGCGCTGCGCAATATCGCCGGCAGCCTGGCCGCCGGCATGGACGAGAGCACTTGGGTGATCACAACCTATCTCGTCGCCAACTCCGTCATCATCCCGGTCAGCGGCTGGCTCGCCAGCATCATCGGCCGCAAGCGCTATTACATGATCTGCGTGGCCACCTTCACGCTCGCATCGCTGCTGTGCGGGCTAGCCCCCAATCTGCCGACGCTGATCGCCTTCCGCATCCTGCAGGGGCTCGGCGGCGGCGGCATGGCGCCGAGCGAGCAGTCGATCCTCGCCGACACGTTTCCGCCGGAGAAGCGCTCCCAGGCTTTTGCCCTCTATGGCATTGCGGTCATCGTCGCACCGACGGTCGGCCCGACCATCGGCGGCTGGCTGACGGACAATTTCTCGTGGCATTGGATCTTCTTCATCAATGTGCCGTTCGGCATCATGTCGCTGGCGCTCGTGCAATGGCTGGTCATCGAGCCCGACATTCTCGAGCGCGAGCGCCGCGAGCGGCTGAGCAAGGGGTTGAAGGTCGACTGGATCGGCTTCATTCTGGTGGCGATGGCGCTCGGTTGCCTCGAAGTCTTTCTCGACGAGGGCCAGCGCAACGACTGGTTCGCCTCGACCTTCATCACCACCTTCGCCGTGATCTCGGCTGTGTCGTTCCTGCTGCTTGTTCCTTGGGAGTGGACGAGGCGCGACCCGATCGTCGACATCCGCCTGCTTTTCAGCCGTCAGTTCGGCATGTCGTTCCTGGTCATGATGGCGGTGGGCGCGGTGCTCTTCAGCACCACGCAGCTTTTGCCGCAGCTGCAGCAGACGACCTTCGACTACACCGCCACCCTTTCCGGCCTGTCGATGATGCCGGGCGGCATCGCCATGCTGATGCTGATGCCTATTTCGGGCTTTGCCGCCGGAGTTGTTCAGCCGCGCTATCTCATCATGCTGGGCATGTCGGTGGTCGCGGTCGCGCTCTGGCACACGACCTCGCTGACGCCCGATGCCAGCTTCGGCTTCTTCGCCTATGCGCGCGTCTACATGATGATCGGCCTGCCGTTCCTGTTCATCCCGATCTCGACCGCCGCCTATGTCGGCCTGCCGCCGCAGAAGACCGATCAGGCGTCCTCGCTGATCAATGTCGCGCGCAACCTCGGCGGCAGCATCGGCGTGTCGCTGTCCAACACGGTGATTGCCCAGAACGCCCAGCTCCATCAGTCGGTGCTGGTCAGCCACACGGCGCAGTCGAGCGACACCTATCAGCAGACGCTTCGCCAGGTGACGGACCATTTCGTCGCCGAAGGCTCGCCGCTGGCCGAGGCCAGGCAACAGGCCGTGGGTTGGATTGGCCAGGAGATCGGCCGCCAGGCTTCGCTGCTCGCCTATGTCGATGTCTTCTTCTATTGCGCGGTAGCGACGGCGCTGCTCGTGCCGCTCGCCCTGCTGTTGCGGCCGCCGAAATCCGGCAAACGGCAGGACAGTCCCGCCGTGTGACAGGGCCGCTTGCAAAAGGATGCTTGTAGGTCAATGTCGATCGGGCGATGGTGCGGCAAATTGGAGGGGACTATGCGCAACATCACAATACCGGCACTGCTGGCGATAGCCGCCGTCTACGCGACCGCGGCCAACGCCTTGGACAGCGGCAACACGCCGGTCGTGGTGACGCCGCTGGCGGCGAAGACGACGACCGCATCGGGTCAGCCGATCACGCTGCCGCAGAAGAATGTCGAGGTTCAAGTCTCGTCATACCAGATAGCCCCCGGCGCTACCCTGCCGGTGCACAAGCACCCCTTCCCGCGCTATGCCTATGTCGAGCAAGGGACGCTCAGGGTCGCCAATGTCGAGACCGGCGCCGCCAATATCTACAAGACCGGCGACTTCATCGTCGAGATGATCGGTCAGTGGCACCAGGCCACCAATATCGGCACCGATCCGGTGAAGCTGCTGGTGATCGATCAGGTCGAGCAAGGCGCCAAGAACACGATCCTGAAACAGTAGCCGGCGAGAGGCCCGCTTCGGAGCGGGCGCCCTCCTCCCACCTTATCCCCAAGCGCCCACGGGTTGCCGCGTGGTGGCGTTCAGGCGGTTGAACGCATTGATCAGCGCGATCTGGATCACCAGGGCGGCGAGCGCCTTGTCGTCATAATGGCGCGCCGCTTCGTCCCAGACGTCGTCCGGCACCGCATCGGAACGGTCGGCCATGCGCGTCGCTGCCTCTGCAAGCGCGAGCGCCGCGCGTTCGGCTGCGGTGAAATAGGGCGTCTCCCGCCATGCCGACACGGCGAAGATCCGCTCGTCCTTCTCGCCGGCCTTCTTCAATTCACGCGCATGCATGTCGACGCAGACGGCACAGGCGTTGATCTGGCTGGCACGCAGATGAACGAGCTTGCGCGTCACATAAGGCAAGCCGCCGGCTTCGGTCGACTTGTCGAGCGCCAGCAGCGCCTGCAGCGCGCCGGGAATGAGCATCACCGGGTTCTTCAATCTTGCTTCCATATTGGTCTCCTTCAGACGTTTTTTTGCGAGCCCTGGATGCAGACGCATCAGGGGACTTGCACCACATGTCGGCGCAAATGTCGGGATCAGCCCTGCCCGGCGGCAACCTGCTCAAGCCGCTCCAGGATGCGCGGCCAACCGCTTCCCATGCCTTTGTAGCCAGGCTCGTCCTGCGTCCTGAAACCGGATTGCTCCATCCGCACCCGGGTGGCGTCGCCTTCCGGCGTCAACGACCATGTCACCACCGTCTTCAGACCACTTTCGGACTCGCTTCCGTCGCCCCAGCTGTAGGCGAGCAGCCTTGGCGGTTCGACCCTCAGTACCACGCAGTTCGTCACGCCTGACCAGCCGGGCACGGGCTTTGCGCGGAAGGTGAAGCGATGGCCTTCGACCGGCGCGAAGTCGTTTTCCATCAGCCATTCGGCAACGAGATGCGGAAACGTCAGCGCACGCCAAACCTTGTCGGCGCCGTGTGGAATGAGCCGCTCGACAATGATCGATTTGGTTTCATTCTTCGTCGGGTCTTTGGCGATATCGTCCATGGCATCCTCCTTGTCCAATTGTTCCAGCAATTTCTGCAAAGCCGCGAGACAGCGCTTCCAGTGACGGCTGGCGCGTCGATAGCTCTGCGCATCCCGCGGCCTGAAGCCCAATTGTTCCACGCGCAGATGGGTGCCGGTTTCGGTCGGCGTCAGTGTCCAGGTGACGACAGTCCTCAGGCCGGTCTTTGTGCGATCCTCTTCACCGTTTCCAGGTGGCACGTCGTGCTTCCCCTTACATCAATAACTCACCAGCTATGGGTTATCTATAACCTGACAGTTATGAATGTCAACGGCATTCTGCATCAAGCCTCGATAATCACCGCCGGACCCTGGATCGATCGTTGCGGCTTTCGCGGCAATGGCCGCGATGCTAGGGCTGGCGATCTGTTGAAACATGGATGGACAATGGTGACCGACGCCCGACTCCCCCTGATCGAAATCTGCGTCGAAGGCATTGACGGGCTGCTCGCCGCGCAGGCCGCCGGCGCCGACCGAGTCGAACTCTGCGCCAGCCTGATCGAAGGCGGCATCACACCGAGCGTGGGCACGGTGCGCGCCGCGCTCGAGAGCGCGACCATCCCCTTCCATGTCATCGTGCGACCGCGCGGCGGCGATTTCCTTTACAGCGAGGCCGAATACCGCTCGATGCTCGCCGATGTCGAAGCGCTGCGCGAGCTCGGCGTCGCCGGCGTCGTCGTCGGCTGCCTGACCGCCGACGGCGCCATCGACGAGGCGCGCATGCGCGCGCTGGTCGAGGCTGCAGGCCCGCTCAACGTCACCTGCCACCGCGCCTTCGACATGACGCGCGATCCGGCCGAGGCGCTCGAAGCCTTGATCCGCTGCAAGGTCGGCCGCGTGCTGACCAGCGGCCAGCGCGATACGGCAGTCGAGGGCGTCGGGCTTCTGGCAGAGCTCGTTCGCCAGGCCGGCTCGCGCATCATCATACTCGGCTGTGGCGCACTCGCCCCCGACACGATCGGCGAGGTACGCAGGCGTACGGGACTGACCGAGATGCATTTTGCAGCACTTGCGGACGTGCCGAGCGCCATGCGCTACCGCAACCCGAATGTCGGCATGGGCGGCACCGACCTCGACCGCGAATACCGCAACACGGTGACCGATCAAGCCAAGGTGGCGGCGACGATCGCGGCCGCGAAGGCCTGATGGCAAGGACGATGACCAAGCAAGTGCTTTCGATCGAACGCGTCTCGCCCACCGACGAGCCCGCCATCCTCGCGCTCAACAACGAGCATGCGGCGGAGCTGTCCTGGCTCGAGCCGGAAAGGCTTTCATTCCTGCTCGGGCAAGCCTTCTACACCCGCCGTATCGGCGCGCTCGAAGCCTTCATCATGTGCTTCGACCAGGACGCAAGCTACGACAGCCCGAACTTCCTATGGTTCCGCGAGCGCTATCCGCGCTTTGTCTATGTCGACCGTGTGGTGGTCGCGGCCGGGGCGCGCAGCCGTGGCCACGCCCGACGGCTTTACCAGGATCTGTTCGAGCATGCCCGGCGCGCCGGCCACGCGATCGTCACCTGCGAGGTCAACGCCGATCCGCCCAATCCGGCCTCCGACGCCTTCCACGCAGCGCTTGACTTCGCCGAGGTCGGCGATGCGGTGATCCACGGCGGCAAGAAGTCGGTGCGCTATTGGGCGAAGCCCATCGTCGCCTGAAGATGCCTCCGAAGCCACTGGCAAGGAAAACAAGCCGCAGCTAATATGGCCGTTCCGCTGCTTGGGAGCGACGTGATGGCGAGCAATGTCTTCCGCTTCGACGAAAGCTGGGACATCCCTGAAGGCACGCCGCAGGAAGTTTGGGACGTGCTCTCGGACGCCGAGCTTCTGCCGCTATGGTGGGGCGATGCCTACAAGGAGGTCGAGCCGCTCGACAGGAAGGGCAAGGGCGTCGTCGGTGCGCGCGCCAGGGCGAGAGCGCGCGGCGCCCTGCCCTATGAGCTGAACTTCATCATCGAGGCGGCCGAGCTCGAGCCCGGCCGGCTGGTGGTCGTCAAGACCTTCGGCGACTTCGACGGGCTCTGGCGGGCAGAGCTGTCGCCGTCCGGACGAGGCACGCATGTCGACCTTACCTGGCAGGTCACGGTCGAGCGGCCGATCCTCAAGCTGCTGGCGCCGATTCTGAGGCCAGCCTTCGCCTGGAACCATCGTTGGACCACGCCGCGCGGCGAAGCCGGGCTTCGCCGCTATCTCGCGGCGCAGAAGGCGGCCACGCCAGCCTGAGAGCGCTCACCAATTGCGGTTGAGCCAGCCGCGTGCTGGCTTTTCAACGATGTAATAGCTGCAGAGCGCGCAGGCGAACACAGCCGCCAGCATCGGGATCGGCGCGCGACCGTGCTCATCGACGAATTTGTAGAAAGGCTGCTGCCAGAGATAAAGCGAATAGGACCACAGGCCGAGCATCACCATCGGTCGCGACGACAACGGCCCCGTCAGATAGCCGCCCGCGAAGTCGAGCATGTTGACGGCGAGCGCCAGCAGCGGCACGCCGACAAGATAATGGATCGTGGTCGGCACCGGATCGAGGAACAGCAACACGCCGCCAACCGCCGCCGCAAGCGCCACATGCTGGTTTTGCAGGAAAGCCGGCAGGCGCCCGTCGGCCTTGAGCAGGCAGATCGCCGCGGACAGCAGGATCGAGGCGATATGCACGTCGCTCCGCCAGTAACTGGTCTCGTAGCCCATGCCGAGAACGCCGTAGGAAATAGCGCCGTTGGCCATTGCCAGCAGCGCCAGCACCACCAGCAGCCGCACGACATTCGCCCGACCGGTAACCACCACGCTGATCAGCGCCAACAGGATATAGGAATGCTCCTCGACGCAGAGCGACCAGATGTGGTCGAGCGCGCCGGCGCGGGTGATCAGGACGCCGGCGTAATTGTAGGTGAAGGTCAGCGCCGTCAGCGCCGCTTTCCACTTGAAGGCGATGAAGGTTCCGGTCAGGCCGATCATGGCGGCAATCACGAACATTAGCAGCGCTGGATAGATGCGCGAGAAGCGGCGCTTGAAGAATTTCTTCAGCGGAAAGCGCTCGATGAACAGGATTTCGCCCATCAGCCGGCCGCTCAGCACGAAGAAGAACTCGACGCCGAGCACGCCGAGATTGAGCCCTGGGACAGGAAAGAAATGGCCGACCAGCACCATGGCGATCGACAAGCCTCGCCAACCGTCGAGATAGGCCAGTCTTGCCCTGGCTTCCCTGTCGGTCGCGGTCCGCGGCAGGACAACGGACGCTGCGGAGATGTCGGTCATACCGTGCCTTCGCGACTCGAGGTCCGCATGCGAAACATTGCCCGCGCCCCGGACCATCTGGTATTCCCGCCGGATTTATTTTGCAGTGCAGGATAACTTTGTGCAAGTGCGAAGCCGCAATTCGACAGGCGTTTCCGGATAAGCCATTGCCGCAGCAAAAGAAAAAGGGGCCGCGAGGCCCCTTCTTTCATGCATGGCGTCGCCGTTCAGGCGTTGGCAACGGCCACGGCGCGCTTGGCCATCACCGCGATCAGATTGGCGCGGTAATCGGCGGAAGCGTGGATATCGTTCATCAGCCCCTTCGCCGGCACTTTGAGGCCGCCGAGTGCCGCGACGTCGAAATTCTTCGCCAGCGCCGCCTCGATTTCCTTGGAGCGGAAGACGCCGTCCTCGCCGGCGCCTGTCACTGCCGCCCTCACCCCGTCCTTGCTCTTGGTCACGAACACGCCGACGATGGCGTAGCGCGAAGCCGGGTTGCGGAATTTCTGATAGGCAGCCTTGGCCGGAGCGGTAAAGCTCACTGCCGTGACGATCTCGCTGTCCTTCAGCGCTGTCTCGAACAGGCCCTTGAAGAATTTGTCCGCCGCGATCTCGCGCTTGTTGGTGACGATCGTCGCGCCCAGCGCCAGCAATGCCGCCGGATAGTCGGCCGCCGGATCGTTGTTGGCGATCGAGCCGCCGATCGTGCCCTTGTAACGCACCGCCGGGTCGCCGATCAGCGATGCCATATGTGCAAGCGCCGGGCAGGCCTTCTTCAGCTTCTCGTCGGTGGAGACGTCGTAATGCGTCGTCGCCGCACCTATGGTCACGGTCTTGCCGGACACCTTGATGCCCTGCAGGTCCTTCAGCCGCGAGACATCGACGAGGTCCGACGGTGCCGCGAGCCGCGTCTTCATCGCCGGGATTAGCGTCATGCCGCCGGAGAGCAGCTTGGCGTCGCCGTTCTTCAGCAGCTTTGCGGCGTCGGCGACGGAGGAAGCGCGATGGTAGTTGACGGAATACATGTCTCTTTTCTCCCTTCGGGGAAAAAGCGAATAGGGAGTAGCGAATAGCGAGTAGGATTATCTATCCGCCGCATCGCTCTCCTCTTCCCTATTCGCTACTCCCTATTCGCTATTCGCTTTTCAATGCTTCGCCCGAACGGCCGACCACACCGTGGCGGGCGACGCCGGCATGGCGATGTCGACGATGCCGAGAGCATCGGTGATGGCGTTGATGACCGCCGGGGGCGAACCGATGGCGCCGGCCTCGCCGCAGCCCTTGACGCCGAGCGGATTGCCCGGGCATGGCGTGTTCGAGGTCGAGACCTTGAAGGACGGCAGGTCGGCCGCGCGTGGCATGGTGTAGTCCATGTAGCTTGCCGTCAGGAGCTGGCCGCTGGCGTCGTAATGCGCGCCTTCCAGCAACGCCTGGCCGACGCCCTGGGCGATGCCGCCATGCACCTGCCCTTCGACGATCATCGGATTGATGATGTTGCCGAAATCGTCGGCCGCGACGAACTGGATGATCTCCGTCATACCGGTTTCCGGATCGATCTCGACCTCGCAGATGTAGCAGCCGGCCGGGAAGGTGAAGTTGGACGGATCGTAGAAGGCCGTCTCCTTCAGCCCGGGCTCCATACCCGCCGGCAAATTGTGGGCGGTGTAGGAGGCAAGCGCCACCTGGAACCAGGGCAGGCTCTTGTCGGTGCCCGCGACCTTGACCTCGCCATTCTCGATGACGATGTCGCCCTCGTCCGCCTCCAGCAGATGCGCGGCGATCTTCTTGGCCTTGGCCTCGACCTTGTCGAGCGCCTTGACGATGGCCGACATGCCGACGGCGCCGGAACGCGAGCCGTAGGTGCCCATGCCCATCTGCACCTTGTCGGTGTCGCCATGCACGATCGAGACGGAGTCGATCGGCACGCCGAAGCGCTGGGTGACCAGTTGCGCGAAGGTCGTCTCATGGCCCTGGCCATGGCTGTGCGAACCGGTGAGCACCTCGATCGTGCCGACGGCATTGACGCGCACCTCCGCCGATTCCCAGAGGCCGACGCCGGCGCCGAGCGAGCCGACCGCCGATGACGGCGCCAGGCCGCAGGCCTCGATATAGCAGCTCATGCCGATGCCGCGCAGCTTGCCTTGCTTGGCGGCGTCGGCGCGGCGCTTGGTGAAGCCGGCATAGTCGGCGGCCTTCATCGCCGCATCGAGCGAAGCGTTATAATCGCCGGCGTCATAGTTCATGATGACCGGCGTCTGGTGCGGGAAGGACGTGATGAAATTGCGGCGTCGGAGTTCCGCCGGCGACACGCCAAGCTCGCGCGCCGCGGTCTCCATCGTGCGCTCGAGCACATAGGTGGCCTCCGGCCGCCCTGCCCCGCGATAGGCATCGACGGGCGCAGTGTTGGTATAGACGGTGCGCACATTGGCGTGGATCGCCGGGATGTTGTACTGGCCCGACAGCAGCGTCGCGTAGAGATAGGTCGGCACGCAGGACGAGAACAGCGACATGTAGGCGCCGAGATTGGCTATCGTATCGACCTTGAGGCCGGTGATGCGGTTGTCC
The DNA here is from genome assembly GCF_006443065.1 of Mesorhizobium sp. B1-1-5. Taxonomy (NCBI): domain Bacteria; kingdom Pseudomonadati; phylum Pseudomonadota; class Alphaproteobacteria; order Hyphomicrobiales; family Phyllobacteriaceae; genus Mesorhizobium; species Mesorhizobium sp. B1-1-5. The sequence continues at coordinate 37,475 of NZ_VFWS01000029.1, forward strand.
TTGTCGAAGGCCATCTCCACCGTCGAGACATGGTCGCGGCCATGCGCGTCCGACAGGAAGCTCTCGGTGCGGTCGGCCACCCATTTGACGGGGACACCGGTCTTCTTCGATGCCCACAGGCAGACGATCTCTTCCGGATAGATGTAGATCTTGGAGCCGAAGCCGCCGCCGACATCCGGCGCGATCACGCGCAGCTTGTTTTCCGGCGCGACGTTGTAGAAGGCGCTCATCACCAGCCGCGCGACATGCGGGTTTTGCGACGTCGTCCAGCAGGTATAATGGTCTTCCGCCTTGTCGTAGTGCCCGAGCGCCGCGCGCGGCTCCATCGCATTCGGCACCAGCCGGTTGTTGACGATCTTCATGCGCGTGACATGGGCCGCCGAATTGATCGCCGCGTCGGTCGCCTTGGCGTCGCCGAGCTCCCAGTCGAAGATCAGATTGTTCTCGGCCTCGGCATGGATCTGCGGCGCGCCGGATTGAATGGCCTTCGTGGCATCGACCACGGCCTTCAGTTCCTTATAGGTGATCTCGACCGCTTCGGCCGCGTCGCGCGCCTGGCCCTTGGTCTCGGCGACGACGACGACCACGGCGTCGCCGACATAGCGCACCTTGTCGACAGCGAGCGGCGACCACGCGCCCATCTTCATCGGCGTGCCGTCCTTGGAATGGATCATCCAGCCGCAGATCAGATTGCCGATGCCGTCGGCCTTGAGCTCCTTGCCCGTCAGGACGCCGACGACGCCCGGCATGGCCTGCGCCTTCTTCACGTCGATCTTCTTGATCTGCGCATGCGCGTGCGGGCTGCGCACGAACACCGCGTGCTTCATGCCGGGGACCACCATGTCGTCGACATAGCGGCCGCCGCCGGTGATGAACCTCTTGTCTTCCTTGCGCGCCACGCGGGCGCCCACGCCTTCGATACCCATTGCGGAAATTCCTCCGGAATTTAGGGGAGTAGTGAGTAGCGAATAGTGAGTAGGAAAAGATTGGAGTAGAGGTCGGTCACAGAGACGCCGACCATTCGCTACTTACTATTCGCTACTCACTACTCACTCATCTCACGCTGCCTGCTTCGCCTTGCCCTTGGCGCCCTTCGACATCGTCTTCGATGCGGCGAGGATCGCCTTCACGATGTTGTGGTAGCCCGTGCAGCGGCAGATATTGCCATCGAGCTCGGCGCGTACCGTCGCCTCGTCGAGGCCTTGCGGGTGGCGCGCGATCATATCGGTCGCCGCCATGATCATGCCCGGCGTGCAGAAACCGCATTGCAGCCCGTGATGCTCCTTGAACGCGGCCTGAACCGGATGCAGCTCGGCGCCGTCGGCCAACCCTTCGATGGTGACGATGGTCGAGCCCGAAGCCTGAACGGCGAGCATGGTGCAGGACTTCACCGCCCGGCCGTCGACATGCACGACGCAGGCGCCGCATTGCGAGGTATCGCAGCCGACATGCGTTCCGGTGAGGCCGAGATGTTCTCGCAGGAAATGCACCAGCAACGTTCGGTCTTCGGCACTACCGCTGACCCGTTTCCCATTCACAGTCAACGACACGTCCGACATGCAGCCTCCCTGGGTATTAACTTGGTCCTCGCCTTGCCGATGCCGCGCCTGTGCTTCGGCAGCGCGCTATTTGCGTACCGTACAACGGGCAAAACAGTGCTGCCAGCGCTGCGTCCCTTGTACTTTCGGTCATGGCCGACAAGCTGTTGAGCGTGCCGCCCGGCCCATTGCCAAATCAGGGATTGAGGGCAAAGATGCCCTCGACGCGAAGCGTGCCTGACACGCATAAGAAAAGACACGCATAAAACAGCGTTGGAGGAAATTGCGGAGAAGGCGGCTGGCCAGTTCTAGCACACGCTATGCATCGGGCCTTTCGGCGCTCACCACGGATGAGCCCGACCCGAATGTTTTTGCCCGGGCCATCGCGGCCGAAGCCGCAATCGTCGACGCCGGCTTCGCGCTTTTGTTCTTCTCCCAAAGCCTGGTCGAAGCGCCGGCGCTCGCGCAGGCGTTGAAGGTACACGCTCCGTCGCTTGCCTATGCCGGCTGCTCGACCGCCGGCGAGATCACGCCGCAGGGGCTGGAGGAAGGGCATGTCCTTGCCCTGCTTTTGCCGTCGGCATCGTTTTCGACCGTCTCCACCATGGTCGAGAACCTCTCCTCGTCGGGCATGGACCGGATCACCGGCGAGGTCGCCTCACTGCGGCGCCTGCTGCGCGGGCGCGTCGGCCAGGATCGGGCCAAGAACATATTCGCGCTCTGCTTCATCGACGGATTGTCCTATGCCGAGGAAGCGGTGACCTCGGCCATCCACTGGGGGTTGGACGACATTCCGCTGATCGGCGGCTCGGCCGGCGACGACCTGAAATTCGAGACGACCAGGCTAATCGCCAACGGCACGGTCGCGTCCGACAGCGCCATCGTGGTGCTGGTCGCGACCGAGATCCCCTTCCACGTCTTCAAGACCGACAATTTTATTCCGACCGACGAGAAGCTGGTGGTGACGGCGTCCGACCCGGACCATCGTGTCGTGCGCGAGTTCAACGCCACCAACGCGGCGGAAGAATATGCCGCCTCCGTCGGCATCATGCCGCAGACGCTGACGCCGCTGAGCTTTGCCTCGCACCCCGTGGTGGTGAAGGTCGGCGGCGAATATTACTGCCGCTCGATCCAGCGCATGCATCCCGACGGCTCGCTGTCCTTCTTCTGCGCCATTGACGACGGCGTGGTGCTTTCCATCGCCCAGCCCAAGAACATGGTCGAAGCGACGCGTACCGCTCTCCAGGACGTCGAGCATCGGCTCGGCGGCATCGACATGATCCTCGGCTTCGACTGCGTGCTGCGCCGGCTCGACGCGCGCAACCGCCAGGTTTTTCGCGATATCTCCGAGCTCTATCGGACCAATAAGGTCATCGGCTTCGGCACTTATGGCGAGCAGTATCGTTCGATGCACCTCAACCAGACCTTTACCGGCATCGCCTTCGGCGAGCGCCAGGCAGCCGAGTGAGCGCCGATGCCGCTTCGCGACATCGACGACCTCGAAAGGCTGAAGAAGATCAATGCCGCGCTGGTCAGCCGCGTCGAGCGCTCGATGGACCAGCAGGGCAATGCCTTCTCGCTGTTCCAGACCGCGATCTCGCTGGAAAACCGGGTGCGCAACCGTACCGAGGAACTGCATGCGACGCTGCGCCGGCTCGAACAGTCGAACATCGACCTCAGCGCGGCGAAGGAGAGCGCCGAGCTGGCGAACCTCTCCAAGACCAGGTTCCTCGCCGCCGCCAGCCACGATGTGCTGCAGCCGCTGAATGCCGCGCATCTGTCGGTCTCGGCGCTGGCAGAAGTCCAAGCCAGCGATGAAGGCAGGAAGCTGGTGCGCCATGTCGAGCGCTCGCTGGAGACGATGGAAGACCTGCTGCGCACGCTGCTCGACATCTCCAAGCTCGACGCCGGCGTGGTGCAGCCCGAGATCGGCGACGTCAGCCTGGAAGCGCTGTTTTCCTCGCTGCGCTCGGATTTCCTTCCGGAAGCGGCAAAGAAAGGCCTGTCGCTTAAATTCCGTCCCGTCAATGTCGCGGTGCGTTCCGACCGCACGCTGCTCAGGCGTATCCTGCAGAACATCCTCTCCAACGCGCTGCGCTACACCCGCTCCGGCGGCGTGCTGGTCGGCACAAGGCATCGCGGCGACACCATCCGCATCGACGTCGCCGACACCGGCTGCGGCATCCCCGAGGACCAGCGCGAGGCGGTGTTCGAGGAATTTCACCGCGGCACGTCCACGCTTGCCGACGCCGGGCTCGCCGGCGGGCTTGGCCTCGGCCTCGCGATCGTGCGCCGCATGGCGGCGGCCCTCGGCCACCCGGTGACCTTTTCCTCCAAGGTCGGGCGCGGCACCATCTTCCATATCGACGTGCCGGTCGGCATGGCCGCGGCCGAACCGGCGATGGCCGCCGCCGACATGGAGCGGCCGCGCGGCTACGGCCTGTTCGGCACCAAGGTGCTCCTGGTCGAAAACGACATGGACGTGCTCTCGGCAATGACCTCGCTGCTCGAGCGCTGGCAATGCCTGGTGCGCGCCGCCACTTCGACCGACGATGCGCTCGACCTGCTCGGCGACACCGCCTGGGTCCCCGACATCATCATCGCCGACCAGCATCTCGACGGCGGCGACCTCGGCACGTCAACGATAGCCGAAGTGCGCGACTATCTCGGCCGGACCGTGCCGGCGCTGATCGTCACCGCCGACGGCTCCGAGCCCGTCGCCAAGGCCGCCCGCGCCGCCGGCATAGAGCTGATGCGCAAGCCGCTGAAGCCAGCGCAACTACGCGCGCTGCTGGCGCATTTGCTGGCTTAGAGCTATCTAGGACAACCAAGCGCGAGGCTGGGTCTGGGACCGCCTTGACCCGGATGTATCCCCTTCGAAGATGGATCGCAATTAAGGCGATTTTCACCCATATTAGTTGATTCTTCCCCGCCTGCCGGAATCATGCTCTTATCAGGCGCCGGCATGAGGGGGATCACATGGATGCCGACGACGTGAGCAAAGCAAGCTTTACCATTGCTTATGATGGTGCGTCCATTAAGGACGGATCGATGGACGTGCGCGATTTGGCGCCGGCCCTACTGGCGGTCGGTCAGCTCTTCGACGCCGCAAATCGCGCCCTCAATGGTTCCGACGCGCCGTCAATTTCCGTCAATGTGCAAGCCACCAAAGAGGGATCGTTCGAAATCGATCTCACGGTGGTGCAGACATTCCTCGATGGTATGAAGACGTTCCTGACCGGCGACTTCGTTACTGCGGCAATCAATCTCAAAGAATTGGTCTTTGGTGGTGGAGTGGCAGTCGGCGGGCTCATCTTCCTAATCAAGCGTCTTCGGGGGCACAAGCCTAGCCGGATCGAGAAGATTAGTGATGACACCGTCCGGATCACGATCGATGGCCAAACGATAGACGTCCCGCTGAAACTGCTTCGCCTGTACCAGGATGTAGCGGTTCGCAAAGCGTATGAGGAATTGGTCGTGATCCCGCTTCAGAAGGACGGGATTGACGAGTTCAAGGTGCTCGAAGCCCGTCAAGAAATCGCGTCCGTTAAGAAGGGCGATTCAACCTACTTCATTGCGCCAGAGCCCCCTTCAACGGTGGTAGTCGAGGATGTTCGGCGGTCGGCCTTTTCCATCGTCTCGCTAGCATTCAAAGAGGATAACAAGTGGCGCTTGCACGACGGCAATAATCAGATCAGCGCGACAATTGAAGACGCCGATTTCATGCACCGCGTCGATTCCAATGTGATTAGATTCGCCAAGGGAGATGTTCTTGTTTGCGAGGTCAAAATACGACAGGTGCAAACGGGCCAAGGCCTAAAAACTGACTATACCGTGGTTCGTGTGCTAGAACATCGCCCAGCGCCTCGCCAAATCGACCTTTTCGTTGAGGAACAGGCGGCCCCGGTGCCTGAGCCCGAACAAACGCAAGACCCGCCGCTTTCTGCATAGAGCAACCCGCCGCGACGTCGACTCAATTTAACGAGAAAGAAAGCGCCTGAATGAACGAACCAGTCAATCAGCGCTTCGACCGCCTTCTTAAAAGCGATGGCTAAACGTCCACCCTTGACAAGGGAAAGAAAGCAAAAGCGCGTCTAGCATCAGGTGAGGAGTCTTCCTGAATTACGGTGACAGTGCACTTTTCCCAGTGCCGTTGTCTGCAGACTGAGCGCAAAGCTCAAAAGCCCGCCTGGTCGCGAAACAACTCCGCATTGTCGAGCTTCGACACCTCGATCACCGCCTGCGTGCGGCTGTAGACGTTGAGCTTGCGCAGGATCTCCGAGACATGTGCTTTCACAGTAGTCTCACCCACCTGCAGCTCATAGGCGATCTGCTTGTTGAGCATGCCCTGGCGCAGCATCTGCAGGACCCTCAGCTGCTGCGGCGTCAGCCTGGCTAGGCGCTGCACCATGTCGGCGCGATCGGTGCTTTCGGGGTCCGGCGGCTGGCCCTCGTAATTTTCCGGCACATAGACCGCGCCGTCCATCACCGAGCGGATGGCGGCGGCGAGATCGCTCTTGCGGGCCGATTTCGGGATGAAGCCGGCGGCCCCGTAGGACAGCGCCTCGGAGATGATCTTCGGTTCCTCGTAGCCCGACACGATCACCACCGGCAGTCGCGGGTAACGGGTCCTGAGCTGCAACAGCCCCTCGAAGCCATGCACGTCGGGCATGCTCAAATCGAGCAGCGCGAGGTCGAACGGCTTGGCGTCGGCAAGCAGCTCGATCGCTTCCCCGATCGAGCGCGCCTCGACCGTGTCGACGTCCGGATAGGCCATCTGCACGGCGCTGTGCAGCGCCTCGCGAAACAGCGGGTGGTCGTCGATGATCAGGAAGCGGGCGCGATCGTTGATTGCGGTCATTGCTCAGGATCAGGCATCGGTTCGGTTTCAGCCGCGCACAGGATAGTCTCGTGACCATGGCCAGATTATTGGCAAATAGTATATCGCCCAATGGTACACGGCATTGTCCGTGAAGCGACAGGGCCAACATGTTCGCGGCCATAGTGCCTTGCTCGCCCGTCGAAATCGGCTGAAGGTGCGAACGATTCATGCCAGCACGGAGACTGCCCATGCCCGAATTCGTCCTTCCGCCGCCGGCCATTGCCTCGGTTGCCGTCGCAGGCTCAGCGGAGCGGTTTGCCGTGCGCCGCATCTTCTGCGTCGGCCGCAACTACGCTGCGCATGCGCGCGAGCTCGGCAATGACGAGCGCGACCCGCCCTTCTTCTTCACCAAGCCGGCCGACGCGGTGGTCGACAGCGGTGCCGAGATCCCCTACCCGCCTTTGACCTCGAACCTGCACCACGAGATCGAGCTTGTCGTGGCCGTCGGCAAAGCCGGCTTCCGCGTTCCGCGCGAAGACGCGCTCGCCCATGTCTGGGGCTATGGCGTCGGCGTCGACCTGACCCGCCGCGACCTGCAGGATCAGGCCAAGAAGGCGGCGCGGCCATGGGATTGGTCGAAGGCGTTCGACCAATCCGCGCCTTGCGGGCCGCTGGTTCAGGCCGCGAAATCGGGGCATCCGGAAAAAGGCCGCATCTGGCTTGCCGTTAATGGCGTGGTGAAGCAGGACGGCGACCTGGCCGAGCTGATCTGGCCGATCGCCGACATCGTCGCTATCTGCAGCGAGGCGGTCGAGCTTCGGCCCGGCGACCTGATCTTCACCGGCACGCCGGCCGGCGTCGGCGCGGTCCAGGCCGGCGACAGGATCACCGGCGGCGTTGACGGCATCGGCGAGATCGCAGTGACCATCGGGCAGCCGAGGCCATGAGCGACCTCGTCCTTCACAACTACTACCGCTCCTCCACCTCCTACCGGGTGCGGATCGCGCTGGAGATGAAGGGCCTGAGCTACATCTATGTGCCGCACCACTTGCGCCATGGCGAGCATCTCGAGCCCGCCTATCGCGGCGTCAACCCGCAAGGGCTGGTGCCGGCGCTGGTTCTGGACGGCGGCACGCTTTTGACCCAGTCGCTGGCGATCATAGAATATCTCGACGAGATCCGGCCGGAGCCGCCGCTGCTGCCGAAAGATGCGCTGGGTCGGGCCCGCGTCAGGATGCTGGCGCAGATGATCGCCTGCGACATCCATCCTGTGAACAATCTGCGCGTGCTGACCTCGCTGCGCAGTTTGTTCGGCGCCGGCGACGAGGATGTCGTCAACTGGTTCCGGCACTGGGTGAACGAAGGCTTCCAGCCGCTTGAGAAGATTCTGGCTTCGTCGCCTGAGACCGGAACCTTCTGCCACGGTGATGCGCCGGGCCTTGCCGACATCTGCCTCGCCGCCCAGGTCGCCAACAATGCCCGCTTCGGCGTCGACATGGCCCCCTACCCGGTGATTGCGCGCATCAACGCCGCCTGCACGGCGCTGCCGGCATTCCAGAAGGCTGCGCCGCAGAACCAGATCGATGCCGAATAACGAATTGAAGGACTCCCCATGAAAGCTGTCGTCTTTGAAAAGTTCGGCGAGGCGCCGACGATCCGGACCGTGCCCGATCCGAAGCCGGCCGCCGACGGCGTGGTCATCAAGGTCGAGGCTACGGGTCTTTGCCGCAGCGACTGGCATGGCTGGATGGGCCATGATGACGGCATCACGCTGCCACACGTCCCCGGACATGAGTTGGCTGGCGTCGTAGTCGCCGCCGGCAAGCAGGTCGGCCGCTGGAAGGCCGGCGATCGGGTCACGGTCCCCTTCGCCGTCGGTTGCGGCCGCTGCTTCGAATGCACGTCGGGCAACCATCAGGTCTGCGAGCACCAGACGCAGCCGGGCTTCACCGGCTGGGGCTCATTCGCCGAATATGTCGGCATCGAGCATGCCGATACCAACCTCGTGCGCCTGCCGGAAGAGATGGAATTCGCCACCGCCGCCAGCCTCGGCTGCCGCTTCGTCACCTCGTTCCGGGCCATCGTCGACCAGGGCCGGGTGACGCCCGGCGAATGGATCGCGGTGCATGGCTGCGGCGGTGTCGGCCTCTCGGCGATCATGATCGCCAGCGCCATGGGCGCCAATGTGATCGCCATCGACCTCACCGACGAGAAGCTGGAATTCGCCAAAAAGATCGGCGCGGTGGCGACGATCAACGCCTCGACGACGCCGAATGTGGTTAAGGCCGTCAAGCAGATCACCAATGGCGGCGCGCATATGTCGATGGATGCGCTTGGACACCCGACCACCTCGTTCAACTCGATCGCCAATCTGCGCCGGCGCGGCCGCCACGTTCAGGTCGGGCTGATGCTGGGCGAGCATGCCCGCCCGCAAGTACCGATGGACAAGATAATCGCCTTCGAGCTCGAAGTCCTCGGCAGCCACGGCATGCAGGCCTACCGCTATTCCGCGATGATGGACATGATCCGCACCGGTAAACTGAAGCCCGAATTGCTCGTGGGCAAGAAGATCAGTCTCGAAGAGGCGCCCGCCGCGCTGATGGCGATGGGCGGCTTCGAGGGGATCGGCATCGGCGTGGTGACGAAGTTTTAGTTCCCCGACATAGGGATTTTGAAAGGTTGCCGTTTGTCTTGGTGTAAGATTCAGTTCCGTGAAATCAGCGCAAACGCCGGGGATTGGTTGAAGCCGCCTCAACTTCGTCATTCTATGGCGGAGCAAGGAGCGAAG
>NZ_VFWS01000290.1:0-1779 GCF_006443065.1 Mesorhizobium sp. B1-1-5
CGCATATGCTGGTGCTGTTCACGGCACGCACCGACCGCAGCGAAGGGCAGATGCGTGCGCGCCGGGTGCTCGGCGAAATTCCAGCCGGCAACGTCCAGCGCATCGAAGTGCCACTGCTCAGCGAGGCGGCGGTGTTGTCGCTTGCCGAAGCAGCCAACCGCGACGGCAGCGCAATCTATCGCGCCACCGCGGGCAACGCCTTCTTCGTCACCGAATTGCTGGCTGCCGAAAGCGAGATGATCCCGCCGGCCAGCGTCCGCGACGCCGTGCTGGCGCGTGCCGAGCGCCTGTCGCCGGGAGCGCGCTCGATGCTCGACGCGGTGTCTGTGTTTCCACGCCGCGCCGATGCCTGGGCGCTGCGCGGCCTCTGTGGCGTCGCCAGCGCCGGCCAGCTGGCGGAATGTGTCTCGAATGGCTTGCTCGACGATCTCGGCGATGGCTACGCCTTCCGGCACGAGATCGCCCGTCGCGCCATCGAGATGGCGCTGACCTCGAGCCGTCGGCGCGAATTCAACCAACGCGCGCTTTCCGCACTGCAGGAAAACGCCGAGGTGACTACCGCAAGGCTTGTGCACCATGCGGTGGAGGCCCAGAATCTTGAGGCGGTGCGCGAGCTTGCCCCGCTCGCAGCGCGCGAGGCTTCCCGCGTCGGCGCGCATCGCGATGCCGCCGGCTACTACGAGGTCGCCTTGCGGCATGCCGACAGCCTGCCGATGAGCGACCGGGCGAGGCTTTACGAAGGATATGCGTTTGAATGCCATCTGATCGGCCGCATCGATGCGGCCATCGAGGCGCAGAGCCAGGCGCGCCGGCTACAGCAGGCGCTGGGCGACACGCTCAGGGAGGGCGACAGCCTCAGATGCCTGTCGCGCTTCGCCTATCTGGTGGGTGACCGCGAACAGGCGGACCTGTTCGGGGCCCAGGCAGTGGAACTGCTGGAACAGGCGCCTGCCAGTCCGGAGCTTGCCATGGCCTATTCCAATCTCTCGCAGCTGGCGATGCTGGCCGAGAAGCTCGATGAGACGCTGCTGCTTGGCGGCAAGGCAGTCGCTCTGGCCGAACGGTTGAACAAGCCGGAGATAATCTGCCACGCGCTCAACAATCTTGGTTCGGCCGAGCAGTGGCTTGACCTGGCCAAGGGCCGGCTGCACCTCGCCCGCAGCCTTGAAATCGCGCTCGTGCAGAACTTCCAGGAGCACGCGGCACGCGGCTTCACCAATTGCGCCTGCGCCGAAATGAACCAGCTCGATCTTGTGCGCGCGCAATCCTTTCTCGACCGCGGCATTGCCTATTGCGTTGAGAACGACCTCGCGACCTGGCGCGACTATATGCGGGGCGTGCAGGCGCAGCTGCTTTTGCGACGCGGCCTTTGGGACGATGCGGCGGCCATGGCTCTCGACGTCATCGACGATGCTGCAACGACAGCCCTGGTGCGTTACCCATCCCTGGTCGCGCTGGCGAAACTGCGCATAAGGCGAGGCGATCCGGCTGGGCCGGTGCTGGAGGAAATGAAGCGGTTCCTGGACAGGGGAATGGAGCTGCAGCGGCTGGTGCCTTACACGGCGTCGATGGCCGAACTGGCATGGCTTGGGCAAGGCGACGCCAGTGAGGCGCTTCGCCTGATCGAGCTGGCAGAAAGCCTGTCGCCGACGAGGGCGATGTTCGCCGAACTGGCCGTCTGGCGGCTGCTCTTGTCGCCTGAAAGCGACCCTGGCGATACGACCGGCATGGCGGAGCCCTATCGCCTGCTGCTCGCCGGCGATTGGCACGGTGCCGCGA
>NZ_VFWS01000291.1:0-1750 GCF_006443065.1 Mesorhizobium sp. B1-1-5
CGGCCGGCGCTCCCGGGGGTGCTTGCCCCGGGCGGGAGAGGCCAGAGGCGAAACGCCGATACGCGGCTGTCGCCAAGTCGAGCGCGCCGCTTCGGTTCGTTCGACTGGCGCGCTCTTGCCGCCTCGATCATGATCAGCGCGGTGCTGGCCAGCGGGGCAACGCAATGGGTGATGGTCAACGGCGCGTCCGACAGCTTCGCCGCGGCGGTCGCCAGCGGCCATCGCCGCAGCCTGCTTGCCGCCAGCCCGATCGATATCGTCTCGTCGGACCGCCACACGGTAAAGCCCTGGCTCGACGCCCGGATCGGCGTGTCGCCGCCGGCACCGGATCTTGCCAAGGACGGTTTTGCGCTGATCGGCGGCCGGGTCGAGGTGATTTCCGGCCGCCCGGTGCCGGCACTTGTCTACCGCCACCGCGAGCATCTGATCACGCTGGTCGCCGAACCGCAGCAGGGCGGCAAGGTCAGCGAGCCTGACGATCTTTCCTCGGGCGGCTTTTCGCTGGTGCAGTGGAGCGACGGCGCCTTCTCCTACTGGGCGATCTCCGACATGGAGCGGCCCGAACTCGACGATTTCGTTGCCCGCTTCCGCAAGGCTGCGGCATAGGCTGATTTCCCGGCCGGACCCCGGCAATGCCCCGCATCCTTGCCGCCGCCGCCGAATTCCGCTAAGGCGCGCCTTTGTCGCCGGGAGCAGAAGCTTGGACGATCAACGCGCCGACGTCGCCATTATCATGGGCAGCCAGTCCGACTGGGCGACCATGCGCCATGCCGCCGAGACACTGGAGGCGCTTGGCATCCCGCACAAACGGCTGATCGTCTCGGCGCACCGCACTCCCGACCGGCTCTACGCCTTCGCCAAGGGCGCCAAGGCCGCCGGCTACAAGGTCATCATCGCCGGTGCCGGCGGTGCGGCGCACCTGCCCGGCATGACGGCGGCGATGACACCGCTGCCGGTGTTCGGCGTGCCGGTGGAATCCAAGGCCCTGTCGGGACAGGATTCGCTGCTGTCCATCGTCCAGATGCCGGCCGGCATTCCGGTGGGAACGCTGGCCATCGGCAAGGCCGGTGCGGCCAATGCGGCTCTGTTGGCCGCCGCCGTGCTGGCGCTCAACGACGACAAGCTTGCCGGGCGGCTCGATGCCTGGCGCGCCTCGCAGACCGCCAAGGTCGCGGCCGAACCCACGGACACGCAATGAGCCTGCCCGCCGGATCGACCATCGGCATCATCGGCGGCGGCCAGCTCGGCCGCATGCTGGCAATGGCGGCCGCTCGCCTCGGCTACCGCACCGTGGTGCTGGAGCCGCAGCCGGATTGCCCCGCGGCACAGGTCGCCAACCGTCAGGTCACGGCCGCCTACGATGACCCCGCCGCGCTTGCCGAATTGGCCGAGGCAAGTGCCGTCGTCACCTATGAATTCGAGAACGTTCCGGTTGCCGCCGCCGAGGCGCTCGCCGCAAAGGTGCCGGTCTATCCGCCTGCGCGCGCGCTTGATGTGGCGCAGGACCGGGTGACCGAAAAGACATTTCTCAACGGCATCGGCATTGCCACGGCGGATTTCCGCGCGGTCGACAATGACGGCGAGCTGACCGCAGCGCTGAAATCCTTTGGCGGCAGCGGCATATTGAAGACGCGGCGCATGGGCTATGACGGCAAGGGCCCGCGCGTGTTCCGTGCCATGCAAGCCGGCGGGTTAGCCGGCACCTGCGAGGCCATGGGAAGCGTGCCGCTGGTGCTGGAGGCCTTAGTTT
>NZ_VFWS01000292.1:0-1748 GCF_006443065.1 Mesorhizobium sp. B1-1-5
CGTCGGTGCCAAGACTATCGGCGGCTGCGCTGCCCCTCATTGCCCTGCCGGGCATTTCTCGCCGTGAACGGGGAGAAAGAAGCTGGCCGCGACCTCGGCGGTCATACTGCAACGTTGGTGATTGGCGAAATCGGCGATGCCAGGTCCCTTCTCCCCGTTCACGGGGAGAAGATGGCGGCAGCCAGATGAGGGGCAGCGCCGGCGGTGGAAATTGAGTAGCTCAGCTCAACGAAAAAACAAAAACCCCGCAACCAAGAACGTCGGGATCAGCACCGCACCCGACCACGCCATATAGCCGAAGAAGCCGGGCATGTTGAAGCCGCGATGCCGGGCGATGGCAAAGACCATGAAGTTCGGCGCATTGCCGATATAGGTGTTGGCGCCCATGAATACGGCGCCCGCCGAGATCGCGGCCAATGTCGAGGCGGCCTCGGTCATCAAGTGGTTCGCATCGCCGCCGGCGAGCTCGAAGAACACGAGATAGGTCGGCGCATTGTCGAGGAACGACGACAACGCCCCGGTCAGCCAGAAATAGGCGAGGTTGTTCGGCTGGCCGTCGGCGGATGTGACCAGGGCCACCAGCGGCGCCAGCGCGCCGTCATGGCCGGCCCGCAGGATTGCGATCACCGGCACGATGCAGGTGAAGATGCCGGCAAAGAGTTTCGCCACCTCGGCGATTGGCTCCCAGGTGAAGCCGTTCGCCTCGCGGTGGCTCTTGTACGACACCTTGAGGGACAGCAGAGCAAGCGCCAGGATGATGGCGTCGCGCACCAGGTTCTGCAGCTCGAGGCCGACGCCGAGGATCGGGATGCTGACGCCCGGCTTCCAGCTCGCCGAAAGCAGGATCGCGCCGATCACGCCGGCAAGCAGCGGCAGGTTGGCAAGGCCGCGCAGGCGCACCCTCGTGTCCGGCGTCGGATCCTTGATCTTCGGCATGCCGCCCTCGCGGCGATGCAGCACGATATCGAGCGCCAGGAAGACGACGAGCACCAGCCCGCCGGTGACCAGCGTCTCTCGCCACAGATTCGCGGTCGTCCAGAAGAAATCGACGCCGCGCAGGAAGCCGACGAACAAAGGCGGGTCGCCGAGCGGCGTCAACGAGCCGCCGATATTGGAGACCAGGAAGATAAAGAAGATCACCACATGGGCGTTGAACGGCCGGTTGTCGTTGGCGCGCAGCATCGGCCGGATCAGGACCATCGAGGCGCCGGTCGTGCCGATCACCGAGGCAAGCAGGGCGCCGATGAGCAGCAGGCCGGCATTGGTGAGCGGCGTGCCATGGATGTTGCCGGCAAGCAGGATGCCGCCCGAGATGGTGTAAAGCGCGAACAAGAGGATGATGAAAGACAGATATTCGGTAAGCAGCGTGTGCAGCACCGCTTCGCCTGCCGACGGAAGCCCGAAGGCAATCGTCAGCGGCACCACCGCCAGCATGGCCCATGCACCGGCGATCTTGCCGTAATGATGCTCCCAGGCATGCGGGAAAAGCAGCGGTCCGGTCGCGATCGACAACAGCAGGCCGGCAAAAGGCAATCCCCACCACAGCGGCATCGCGGCCCCGGGCAGCCCGTGGATTTCGGCGGCGAGAGCCTGGGATGGAAACAGCGTTGCGATGGCGAGCGCGGCGAAGTATGGAAAAAGCTCCCTCATCCGGCCGCTCCGCGCGCCTTCTCCTTCTCCCCTTGTGGGAGAAGGTGGATCGGCGCGCAGCGCCGAGACGGATGAGGGGTGTTCCAGCGGAGTGAGAC
>NZ_VFWS01000293.1:0-1745 GCF_006443065.1 Mesorhizobium sp. B1-1-5
CGCGCGGTCTTCTCGGTCCATCCCGAACCGTTCACCATTCTGGCACGGCCGGATGCCGGCGTGAAAGTCTTCGAGGACTTCAAGGGCAAGCGCTTCAACGTCGGCAATCCCGGCTCCGGCACGCGCTCCTCGATGGAAGAGCTGCTGAAACAGATGGGCTGGACGCTGAAGGACTTTTCGCTCGCCGCCGAGCTCAAGGCCGACGAACAGGGCAGTGCGCTTTGCGACAACAAGATCGACGGCTTCTTCTACGGCGTTGGGCATCCGTCCGCCGCGATCCAGGATCCGACCACGGCGTGCGGCGCCAAGCTCGTTCCGCTGACTGGTCCGGCCGTCGACGCGCTGGTCAAGGCACACCCCTATTATTCCGTCGCGACCATCCCCGGCGGCATGTATGCCAACAATCCCGATCCAACGACGACGTTCGGCGTGCGCGCCACCGTGGTGACGAGCGCCAAGACGCCCGACGATGTGGTCTACGAGATGGTCAAGGCGGTGTTCGAGAACTTCGACGATTTCAAGAAGCTGCATCCGGCCTTCGCCAATCTGGATCCGAAGGAGATGGTCAAGGCCGGCCTTTCGGCGCCGCTGCATCCGGGCGCCGAGCGTTACTACAAGGAGAAAGGCTGGCTATGAACCTTCGGCATGGCCAGGCTGCCTCGGAGGGCAGCCCGGCCGCAAGCCGAAACGCCAATATGAAAGAGTAGGGGCCGAAGGAGAGCGATGACAGATCAGTTCCGCCAGGTGGAAGCGCCTGAAGACGTCGACCTCGACAAGCTGAATGAGATCGTGGCGGAGGCCGACACTGGTGGGCGTAAGCCGACGGGTCTCGCCGCGTATCTCGTTCTGGCGGTGTCGCTCGCCTGGTCGCTGTTCCAGCTTTGGTACTCCTCGCCGATCCCTTACGTGCTTGGCTTTGGCGTCGTCAGCGACGGGATCGCGCGGTCCATCCATCTGGCCTTTGCACTTTTTCTGGCGCTCGTCACGTTTCCCGCCTTCAAAAGCTCCTCGCGCAATTGTGTTCCGCTGCCTGACTGGGTGCTGGCCGTCGCTGGGGCCGCCGCAGCGCTCTACCTCGTCGTATTCTACAGTGAGATTGCAACGCGGCCCGGGCTTCCCACGACGGCGGACCTCATCATCTCCATCGTTGGAATTGTCGTCCTGATGGAAGCTGCCCGGCGCGCCGTCGGCCCGGCAATCACCGTCATAGCCGGGCTGATGCTGATCTACATCTTCGTTGGGCCCTATATGCCCGGCCTGCTGGCTCACAAGGGTGCCACTCTGTCGCGCGCGGCCTCGCAGATGTGGCTCACCTCCGAGGGCGTGTTCGGCGTAGCGCTCGGCGTCTCGACCAACGTTGTTTTCATGTTCGTGCTGTTTGGAACATTGTTGGAGCGAGCGGGGGCAGGTGGCTACTTCATCCTGCTTGCCTTCTCCATCCTCGGCAAGTATCGCGGCGGCCCCGCCAAGGCCGGGGTCGTGGCCTCTGGCCTGACGGGAATGATCTCCGGATCGTCGATCGCCAATGTCGTCACCACCGGCACCTTCACCATTCCACTGATGAAGCGCGTCGGCTACACGCCGGTCAAAGCCGGCGCGATCGAATGCGCGGCCGGCGTCAACGGGCAGCTCATGCCGCCCGTGATGGGAGCGGCCGCCTTCCTCATCGCCGAATATGTCGGCATTTCCTACGCCGAAGTAGTCAAGCACGCCTTCTTTCCCGCGCTGCTCACCTATGGCTCGCT
>NZ_VFWS01000294.1:0-1745 GCF_006443065.1 Mesorhizobium sp. B1-1-5
GTCCATCGCCGGCGTTTGCGTGAAATCGCCGGTCGGATGGTCAAGATCGAGCGGAATGACATCGAGTTCGGCGCCTGCGATGCGGGCGAGCTGGTTGATGGCCGCACCGCCGCCGGCGAAATTCGCCACCATCTGCACCGTGACTTCCGAAGGATAGGCCGACACGCCTTGGGCGGTAACGCCGTGGTTGCCGGCGAAGACGAAAACTTTCACCCGCTCGAGCCTAGGCATGTCGCGGCCCTGCCAGCGCGCCAGCCACGCGGCGATGGACTCAAGCCGGCCGAGGCTGCCCTGCGGCTTGGTCAACGTGTCCTGGCGGCGAGCGACCGCGCTCGCGGCGGCGTCATCGCCATCAGGCAGGTCGAGGCAAGCAGCGCGCAGTTCATCTAGGGATTTGAAAGCCATCGAAGGAAATTCTCCGAAACAGAGTCAGGAAAGGGCTACGGAAGCGACGAGCAGCACCGCGATTTCGCTCACCTGTTGCATAGCGCCGATCGTGTCGCCGGTCTGGCCACCGATCTGGTTGAGGCAAAGCGCGTGGAAGGCGGCAAACAGCAGTCCGAGCAGGATAAGCGCCGCGATGGCGCCGCCAAGCCCGAGCAGGAGGAGCGGGATGGCGCCGAGCACGGCGCCGGCGAGGGCAATTTCCCGCGAGACGGTGCCGGCGCCGGCCGAGAGGCCATCGTCGCGCGCCGGGGGCAAGAGATGCATGAAGGTGCCGAATACGCCGCGCGAGGCCGCATGGGCGGCCAGGAGCGCGAAGAGAGCTTGTGTGGGATCGACGAATTCCGACAGCGCGCTCCAGCGGATGAGCAGCGACAGCGCCAGCGCCATGGCGCCGTAGGCGCCGATTCGGCTGTCGCGCATGATCTCCAGCTTTCGACCGCGCGTGTTGCCGCCGCCAAAACCGTCGGCGACATCGGACAGCCCGTCCTCGTGCAGGCAGCCGGTGGTGACCGCGGTTGCAACCAGGGCAAGGGCTGCCGCCGACCCGATGGCAAGGCCAAACCGTTCCGCCGTGGCAAAGACGATGGCGCCGATCAGGCCGACGACGAGGCCGGCGACCGGGGCGGCCCAGATCGCGGCGGCAAGGCTGCGGCCGCGAAAGTCGATGACGGGCAAGGGCAGCCTGGTGAAGAAGACCAGGCAGAGGGCAACATCGCTGGGGATTTGCCGGGGCGAAAGGGTGACCTTCGGGAACTTCATGCCTCAGCCCCTTGCGATGGCATGGAAGAAGGTGCCGCTGACCTGGCCGCGCCGGTAGCCCGAGGCGCCGATCGGATTGCCTTGCCCGTCGGCGAGGTCGGCCAGGGGCTCGTCATCGCCGGCCGCCGTCATCTGCGCATAATGGAATTCGTGCCCGCGGATCAGCGCGCCCCGCGGGCCGAGCGGACAGTCGGCGCGCAGCCGCGCTTCGCGATAGCCGAGGTTCATCTTGCGCCTGGCGAAGCTGGTTGAATGGCTGAGCAGGCCGAGCATTTTGTGCGTTTCGCCAGATGCATCTTCCAGAGCTTCGCCAAGCACCATGAAGCCACCGCACTCACCATGGATGGGCTTCGTCCCGGCGAACCTTGCCGTTCCTTTCCGAAAATTCGCAGCGGCGGCGAGACGGCCGGCGTGAAGCTCGGGATAGCCGCCAGGCAGCCAGCAGACGTCGCAGCTGTCGTCAGGCGCCTCGTCCGCGAGCGGCGAGAACGGAACGATCTCCGCGCCGGCCTTGCGCCAGTAGGCCGCGACGTGCGGAT
>NZ_VFWS01000295.1:0-1725 GCF_006443065.1 Mesorhizobium sp. B1-1-5
AGCGGAAGGCGCGCAGCACCTCGAAATAGTCGTTCGATGCAAAGGCGACGGCACGTGGCCCGTGCCGGCGCACTCCGGGATACCAGGAAGCGCGATAGGCATCGACGGGATTGCTGAATTCGATGATGATCTCGACCCTTTCCGGCATTGACGGCAAAGCTTGCCGCGCCCTGTCGCGCAACGCCCTTTCAACGCCCTCGCATATTGCGCCGCGCGCCGACGCAGGCGCCAGGGAGATGGTGGCCGCGCCGATGCCTTTGAGGGTTTCGACAGTGGCTATCCCCGGGACGAGGGCTCTGGCGTCGGCGCAAATGCCTTCGTCGCCGGAAAGAAATACCGAGCGCACGCCATAGCGCGCGGCGCACAACGCATTCAATGTGAATTCGGACGCTGTTTCGCCATTCAGGATCAGCCGCGATATTCGCAATGTCGATGTGTGTGCAAGCGGGTTGTCCTCGACGCCGGCCTTGGAATGGTAGCCGGTATAAAGCGCGGCATCGAAGCTTTCATCGATCCCGAACATCATTGCGTCCGGATGTCCCGACCAGCCCCTCACGATGCGCGCGAAAGGCGGCATGCGTTCGAGAATAAGGTTGCGCCCGCTGTCATGCGCATCCTTGATCATAATTTCGGTGGCGCCAGCGGCTCGCGCTCCTTCGCAGGCGGCCAGGACCTCCCCGGTCATCAGTTCGCGGAATTCCCTGTGGTCGGCATGCGTTCTTTCCGCCTCGTCCCAGGATTGAATGCCCGAGGTGCCTTCGATATCGGCCGAAATGAAAATCTTCATGCTCAAAGGGGCTCCTTCAGCCAGTCGGTCAACGCCGGAATCCTGCGTCTATTTCGTCCAGCCACGCCTTGCGCGGCGCACAGGGCGTTCAGAACGGCCTCGACCGTGGTTTCCACAACCGCTTCGAAAACGAGGTCGATGTATCTGTCATCGACACGCGAAATCGAAATGAACGGTGAAGGCGAGACGTGCGGCAGAGGATCGGCGGTCGTGAAGGCGATGGCGATATCGCCACTGCCGTGTCCCCAATACGAACCGAGGCGGGCAATGCCGGCGCCGGCCCGGCTGGCGGCACGGTTCAATTGCCGGTAGTCAAGAGGAATATCCGTGCCGAGAATGATGATGATCGACCCGCTTTCAGGCTCGCCGAGCCCTTTGGGATCGGCTCTGCGGCCATCCGGGAGGACAAGATCCCCTGCCCTGCCGAAGTTGGACAACACCAGAGCGCCAAGCGTGAAGGCGCGAGACCCGATCTCGACAGACCTGGACGCGCTGCCGATACCCGCCTTGAAGCCAAACGACGTCATTCCGGTGCCGGCGCCGATGCTGCCCTGTTCGACCGGACCGGCGCTCGCGGCATCCAGCGCCGCTTCGGCGTCATGCCGGGTGACCGCCATTGCCTGAATATCATTGATGCCGCCGTCGTTGCATTCGCAAACGACGGGGTTGACCGTGCTGGTCTTGCGCCCGATCTCCGGGTTGGCGGCAATGGCACGCTTGATCAGCGCCTCCGCACATGGTGCGACCGAGAACGTGTTGGTCAGAAGGATCGGCGTTTCGATCGTGCACAGTTCGGACAATTGCATGAGCCCGACGGACTTGCCGAAACCGTTGATGATATCGACCGCCGCCCTGACCTTGGATCTGAACAGGTCGCCGCCATGGGGCAAGACGGCGGTGACGCCTGTCGCAAGTCCGTCGGCGATGATCGTCTTATG
>NZ_VFWS01000296.1:0-1723 GCF_006443065.1 Mesorhizobium sp. B1-1-5
ATGTTTTTACTGGTACCTCTTCCTTCTCCCCGTTCTACGGGGAGAAGGTGCCCGAAGGGCGGATGAGGGGCGGAGCCGACGTCCCGAAGATTGGCTTTACCCGAGCGTCTCGGAAAACAGGGTGATCAACCGGTTCCAATGCCGCTCGGCGCCATCTTCGTTGTAGACGCTGTGGTCCGGCACGCACCAGCCATGCGCCATGCCGACATAATTCTCCAGCACGTAATCGACTTCCGCCGCCATGAACGCCTCGGCCAGCCGCGCTGATTGTTCGGGCGGAAAACTCCTGTCTACGCCGGCCATGCCGACATGGACGCGTGCCTTGACCGACCCCGCCTTGCGGTGCGGACTGTCGGCCGCGTCGCTGGCGAGATTGCCGCCGTGGAAACTGGCCGCCGCCCTGATGCGATCCGGATAGGAGGCGGCTGCGTTCAGCGCCCGCGCGCCGCCCATGCAATAGCCGACAACGCCGATCGGCCCGGTGACGCCTTCGGCAGCGAGTGCGTCGAGGAAGGCGCCGCTGTCGGCAATCGTCATCTCCTGCGTCGTGCCGCTGATCAGCGCCATTAGCGGCACCTTGGTTCTCTCCTCGACGAAGGCGGTCTTGGCATCGAAAGGACCGTAGGGCGCGTTGCGATAGAAGAGATCGGGCACCAGAACCGCGTAGCCCTCCTCCGCCAGCCGCTCGGCCATGCCGTCGAGCGCCGGGCGCGGGCCGAAGGCATCCATATAGAGGATGATGCCGGCCTTGGGCGGGGAAGCGTTGGCCGGGCGGAACAGCCCCGCCCTCGCCGTGCCGTCCCTGGTCTTGATCTGAAGGTCCTGTTTCGGCATCGCCAGCTCCGTTCGGTTGCTGGGCGATACATATCCGGGCACGCCGACAGGGCAAGCTGTTGCCTGATTTTGGCAGTCAACATTTCGTGCGGCAGCGCGACGAGCTTACCGGCCCGCGAACGCTGCCATGTGGAAGGCCTGCACCTCTGAGGGGTAGCGATAGGCTGTGCCATAGGGACAGGCGTTGCGGTCAAGGCAGCCGCCGTCACAACAGGGCCCGCCACTCGGCCCGCGCACATGCGCCAGGCAGGCCTGGTAGGCGAAACCTTGGATGGAATAGGCATCGACCGGACAGGATTTCAGGCACGGTTTGTCGACACAGGTGTCGCAAAGATGGACCGCCTCGCGAGCCTCCGGGAGCGCGATCTCGTCCTCGAACAGCAGCGCGCCGCGATAGGCATGCCAAAGCCCATATCGCGGATGCATGAGGATGCCGAGCGGTGACGGCTTCAGGCCCTCGGCCCGCATCGCCCATCGCTGGAACGGCAGATAGGGCTTGTCGGACGGCGACACGGCGCGTGCGCCGAATTCTTCCGCGACCGCGCCTATGACCTGCCGGGACCAGGTGTCGAGCGGATTGGCGATTGCTCGCGGCTGCTTTTCACGCCAGCGCAGAAAATGCGGCCAGGGTGCTGCCCCCGCCTGTCCCACCAGCAGCGCCGACCTGGTTGGTGCACCGGAGCGGCCACAAGGCGCTGCCTCGCCGTCCGCAAAGGTGAAGCCGCCAGGCAGGATGAGGCCGTCGGCGCCAAGCGCGGCCGCAATCTCCTCCATCCTGCCGCGCGAAGGAATCATCCCTTCTTGACCGGATCGGATAAGGCGCTCCGCCAGACTTCCTTGTGGATGATGTTGGCGACTTTAGCCCCGCCTGACTCGGGCTCCTTTCACG
>NZ_VFWS01000297.1:0-1714 GCF_006443065.1 Mesorhizobium sp. B1-1-5
CAGAAACGACCGTCCTTTGCGGCCCCGAAGGCGACCGGTCCAACCTGTTTGTCACGATCGGGCCGCGGCGGGCCTGCGGCTACATCTTGTCGGGCCACCTGGATGTCGTGCCGGCCGGTGAGCGGGAATGGAACTCGGATCCCTTTGTTCTGCGCCACGATGGCGCCAGGCTTCATGGCCGGGGCAACTCCGACATGAAGGGCTTTCTTGCCTGCGTGCTGGCCGCGCTGCCGCGGCTTGCGGCGACGAACTTGCAGCGGCCCATTCATCTCGCATTCTCCTATGACGAGGAGGCGGGTGCCCGTGGTGTGCCGCATCTCATCGCCGCCCTGCCAAGCCTGTGCGAGAAGCCGCTTGGCGCGATTATCGGTGAGCCGAGCCGGATGGAAGCCGTGCGGGGGCACAAAGGCAAGGCGGCCGCGCGGCTCGAGGTGATAGGACGGTCCGGCCATTCTTCCCGGCCCGAGCTGGGACAGAATGCCGTGCATGCAATGTCAGGTCTCGTCACGCAGATCGTGGCCTATGGTCAGACCCTCGCGGATGGGCCGTTCGACACGGATTTCGCGCCTCCATACTCGTCATTGCAGGTTGGTGTCATCGCTGGCGGCCAAGCCGTCAACATCATCCCTGATCGCTGCACCGCCGATATCGAGGTCCGTGCCGTGCCGGGTGTGTCCCCATCATCATTGCTTGAGCCGGTAAAGGCCCAGCTAATCGCGCTCGGTGACAGTGGCTTTGACGTGGCGTGGCATGAGCTGAGCGCGTATCCGGGGCTTTCGCTCCCGCAGGAGAGTGGTTTGGCAGCCCTTCTGACCGAGTTGACGGGGCGGGAGCCTCTGTCTGCGGTGAGCTACGGCACGGAGGCTGGTCTCTATCAGCAGGCCGGCATCGACGCGATCATCTGCGGTCCCGGCGATATCAGCCGGGCTCATCGTGCCAACGAATATATTGAGATCGGCGAACTTGTTGCCTGCCAGAGCATGATCGAGCGTCTCGGCAAGCGCCTTGCCGCATAGCGGGAGAGGGCGGTTTCATGGCTTTTCTTTTCAATTCCGACCCGGTGCGCGCAGCAGTCTTCCGCAAGGTTTTCGCACGCGAGCTCCCGGACGTCGAATTGTTCCACAGCAGCGAATGTGTCGACCCGGAGAAGGTGCGCTACCTCCTGACCTGGACGTCACCAGATGACATCGCGCGCTATCGCACTCTCGAAGTGCTGTTTTCGCTTGGCGCCGGCGTCGACCAGTTCAAGCGTGAAAGCCTGCCTCAGCAGGTGAAGCTGGTGCGCATGGTCGAGGACGGCATCATTCGCATGATGCAGGAATATGTCGTTCTCGGCGTGCTGAGTCTCCACCGGGATATGGTGGCGTATCGTGAACAGCAGAAGCGCCAGTCGTGGCTCGGTCTTGCCGCTCCGCAAGCCGCCGAGCGCCGCGTGGGTTTTCTGGGCCTTGGCATGCTGGCGCAGGCGGCTATCGAGCGATTGCTGCCGTTTCGCTTTCCCCTCGCTGCCTGGAGCCGAAGCAGGAAGGAGATCGACGGCGTCACCTGCTTTTATGGAGCGGATCAGCTTGCCGGTTTCCTCGCAAGGACGGATATTCTCGTTTGCCTGCTGCCGCTGACGGAGGAAACCCGCGGCATTCTCGATGCGGAACTCTTTTCCCTGCTGCCGGCCGGGGCGAGGCTCCTGCATGTCGGCCGCGGGCCGCAGTTAGAC
>NZ_VFWS01000298.1:0-1712 GCF_006443065.1 Mesorhizobium sp. B1-1-5
TGAACTAGATCTACTATCCCGGTGTCGACAGTGCCTGCACCCGCGACCTCGGCCTGATTGTCACCGGCCCGAACGGATATTTCTCGGAAGAAAAACGTGATGCCTCGCATGGCATCGAACCGTTCGAAGAAGGCGTGCCAGCCTACAGGCTGGTCAACACCGCTGATGACGGCGCCTACCGGATCGAGAAGCGTATCCTGGCCGACCCTGCCCGACCCACCTTGCTGCAGGAGATCACCTTCACGCCGCTCAAGGGCGCGCCGGGCGACTACCGCGTCCACGCCTTGCTGGCGCCGCATCTGGTCAATGCCGGCATGGGCAACACCGCCTGGGTCGGCGACCATGAGGGAGAGCCTGTGCTGTTCGCCTCGGGCCGCGGCACTTGCCTTGCGCTGGCCTCATCGCTGCCCTGGCGGAACGGCTCGGCCGGCTATGTCGGCGTCTCCGACGGCTGGCAGCAACTGCGCAACACCGGTCGGCTCGATCCAGCCTTTCAGCAAGCCGAGGACGGCAATGTAGCGCTGACCGGCGAAATCGGGTTTTCCGCCAACAGCACCAAAACGGTACTGGCGCTGGGCTTCGGGGCGACGTCCGAAGAGGCCGCTCGAAATGCCTTCGCCAGCCTCAGGCAGGGTTTCGCGGCGGCGGCGACGTCCTACGCCGAACAATGGCGCGAATGGCAGGCTGGCCTGCTGCGGCTGGACCGCCGTGGCGCGTCCGGAGTGAACAGCTACAGGATCTCCACCGCCGTCCTGGCGACGCACCGGTCATCGCTCATGCCGGGCGCGGCGGTCGCCAGCCTGTCTATCCCATGGGGCTTCGACAAGGGCGACGACGATCTCGGCGGTTACCATCTGGTCTGGCCGCGCGATCTGGTCGAGACGGCGGGCGGCTTTCTCGCCGCCGGCGATGCCGCTTCGGCCCTGCAAACCCTCGACTATCTCTGCTCCATCCAGCAGCCGGATGGCCACTGGCCGCAGAACGCCTGGCTCGATGGGACAGCTTATTGGCCGGGCATCCAGATGGACGAATGCGCCTTTCCGCTGCTGCTGGTGGATGCGCTGCGGCGCCAGGGCCATTTGCCGCGCGCCAGGCTTTTGGCCTTCCTGCCAATGATCGAGCGCGCCGCAGCCTATGTCGTGCGCAATGGACCCGTCACCGGCGAGGACCGTTGGGAGGAGGATTCCGGTTACAGCCCGTTCACGCTCGCCGTTGAGATCGCGGCGCTGCTTGCCGCCGCGGATATGCTGGAGGCCTGCGGCAAGCAGGACGCAGCAAGCTATCTGCGCGAGACCGCCGACGGCTGGAACGACCAGGTCGAGCGCTGGACCTATGTCACCGGCACGGCAGGCTGCGAGGCGACCGGCGTCGCGGGTTACTATGTCCGCATCGCACCGCCCGACAGCGCCGAGGCCGGTTCGCCGAAGGACGGCTATGTGCCGATCAAAAACCGCCCGCCTGGCGATGCCGACCGGCCGGCGCAGGAAATCGTCAGCCCGGACGCATTTGCCCTGGTGCGCTTTGGCCTCAGGGCAGCCGACGATCCGCGCATCGTCGACACGGTCAAGGTCATCGACGCGCAGCTGCGCCGGCAACTGCCGCAGGGGCCGCTCTGGTATCGCTACACCGGCGACCGCTATGGCGCGCACGAGGACGGAGCGCCATTCGACGGCACAGGCCAGGGCCGCCCCTCGCCCTTGCTCGCCGGAGAA
>NZ_VFWS01000299.1:0-1710 GCF_006443065.1 Mesorhizobium sp. B1-1-5
TTCGTCAACCTTCGGATACTGGCGGATCGACAGGCTGAATATGCCCTGGAAACCCAGGAGCAGGATCATGCATGCAAGGACCGTGGAGAGGACGGGCCGGCGAATGAAGAGATCGGAAACGCTCATTGCTGGTCGGCCTGCTTGTTCGCCGATTTGGTTGGGTCGATGGTGTTGTCGACGTTGACGGACATGCCGTTGAAGAGGCGATTCTGACCTGCCGTGACAACCTCATCGCCCGCCTTGAGGCCTTCGACGATCTCGACCATGCCCTCGTTGCGGCGGCCGGGCTTGACGAATACCTGCGACAGGACCAGGGCAGGCTGCTCGCCCCCCGCGGCCGGCTTGGCCTGATCGGCGGCGGCCTTGTCCGCTGGTTTTGCCGCATCGGCGGCAGGCTTCGCGGCTTCGGCCGGTTTGGCATCGGCCGCGGGCTTGGCGTCCGCCGGCTTGTCGGTCGCCGCCGCGGCGGGGTTTGTCTCCGGCTTGGTCGGCTGCGCCTCGGCGGGCTTTGCCGGGTGCACCACGAATATGTAGTCGCCATAGAGGCTCGTGGTCAGCGCCGTCTGCGGCAGCGCCAGCACATTCTGCTCCTCGGGCAGTTCGACACGCACTTGCACGAACTGGCCGGGGGTCAGCTTGCCTTCGGGATTGGCGACTTCCGCCCGGATGTTCACCAGCCGGCTGGACGGGTCGATCTTGGGATCGATACCGCGAATGGTCCCGGCAAAAGGCATGTCGCCGCCGCTGAGGCCCAGCCGAACCGTCTGCCCGATCTTGAGCAGCGGCAGTTGCTGTTCGGGAACCGTGAAGTCGCCCCGCATCGTGTCGAGATCCTGCAGCGTCACCACGGCGGTGCCGGGCGCCAGATATTGGCCTAGATCGATCTTCGGGATGCCGACGGTTCCAGCAAAGGGCGCCGTCAGCTGCTTCTGGTCGAGCACTGCCTGAAGCCTGTTGACCTGGGATGCCGAGGCGGACGCGGCCGCACGTGCGGTGTCCAAGGTCGAGTCCGAGCCGACACCGCGCTTGGTCAGTTCGAGTGCACGGGTCAGCGATGTCTGATCGAGCGCCGCCTGCGCCTTCTGTGCCGCGAGATCGGCACGCTCTACGGCGTCGTCGAGCTGCAGCAGCACCGCATTGGCCGCCACTTTCTCGTTGGCATGGAAGGGGATCTCCTTGACGATGCCGGCGGTCTCAACCGTCAGGTCGACACCGCGCACGGCGCGGACCGTGCCGATCGCCTCGATGCCCGGCGTCCAGTTCGACGGCTTGACGATGGTTGTCGACACGGTTGCCGCTGGCGGCTTCATCGTGGCGAAATATTGCTTGATGCCGTTGTCACGCAGGAAATTGAACCCGACGATGCCGCCGACCACGATGACGAGCACGGCCAACACAAGAATGATGATAACGAAACGGAGTATGCGCTTGAACAAGGAAGTCCCCTCAGTCGAAATCCGGCGCGAAGCGCGGATATCGGGACACATATCGACTGCGGGCCCCGATTTCAAATGACCGCGGTCTTACTGTACCGTCTGGACGGTCTTGTCAATTGGGCCTAAGCTTGCGATGGGAGGCGCCATGAAAGCCCAACGAACGAACTCGCGCGAGAGGATTCTCGCTGCGGCGGCGGACGTCGCACGGGAATCCGGTCCCGGTAGCCTGTCCCTGGATGCCGTCGCCAGCCGCGCCGGCGTATCAAAGGGCGGA